>NZ_JBIWAE010000002.1:0-140252 GCF_044759865.1 Streptomyces sp. NPDC099050
CGCCGCGGGCGGGGGGGGGGGGGGCGGGGGCGCGGGGCGCGGGGGGGGGGGGGCGGGGCGGGGGGGGGGGGGGGGTGTCGGCCTGGACTGCATGATTTAGGCGCCCTGTGCGCTGCTTCGACAGGGCGCGGGTTGTTCTCGCGCCACAAATCACGCTTTACGTCCCGGCCAACACCCCACCCCGCCCCCGTCCCCGACCCCGGGCACGCAGCCCCCACCGACCCCGGGTCGGGGGAACATCCGCCCGGGCCCTTTCAGCCGTCCGGCGTTTGAGGACCGGGGTCTGGGGCGGAGCCCCAGGGGGGTCCGGGCGCAGCCCGGTACCCCCCTTTCGGCTCGCCCGCGCCAATTCAGCCTCGCCGGCGTTTGAGGCGCGGGGTCTGGGGCGGAGCCCCAGGGGGTCCGGGCGAAGCCCGGGACCCCTGCTCTTCAGCCGGTCCGGCGTTTGAGGACCGGGGTCCGGGCGGAGCCCGGGGAACGGTGGAAGGGCGGGTAGGGGAACTTCGCCCCGCGCAGCGGCAACGGGCGCAGCGGGGAACTTCGCCCCGCGCAGCGGCAAGGGTCGCAGCGGGGGACTTCGCCCCGCGCAGCGGTCAGGGGCGCGGCGGGGGACTTCGCCCCGCGCAGCGGCGACGGGCGCGGTCGGGGCTGTGGGGGTGGGGCGGGCCCGCGCAGCGGGCAGGGTTCGGGGCGGCGGTCGCTCAGGCGTGCGCAGGGCTCAGCGGAGCCAGGCTCGGCATCAAGCGCAACGCGTTGTCCCGGTTGACCGCCCGCTGGTGCGCCGGCGTCAGGGCCGGGTCACCCGCCAGCGCCGGCAACGCGATGTCCGTGACCATGTCCGAAGGACACGCGGGCCAGTCGCTCCCGAAGAGGATGCGATCGGGCGACGCCATCGCCAGCAGGGTGCCCGCGGGGGACATCGGCCCGGCCGTGTCGTAGTAGAAGCGGAGCAGGTGGTCCCGCACCATCGCCGGATCGACGGGCGGGGTGAGCGCGCCCGCGAAGGCCTGTACCCGGGTGGCGATGTGCGGGAGGAAGCCGCCCGCGTGCGGCAGGATCACCGACAGGTTCGGGAACCGGTCCAGGGTGCCCTTGTGGATCATGTTCAGCGCCGCCCGCGTGGTGTCCAGCAGGAAGTCGCACAGGAAGTGCGGGATCCCCGGCACGGCCACCGCCCCCGGCCCGCCGCCCGCGCCGGGCCCCGCGCCGGGCCCCGCGCCGGGCCCCGCGCCCGGCAGGTTGTGCGGATGGGTGTCCACCACGGCGGAGCGTTCGTTCAGCTCCGCGAAGAGGGGGTCGTACGAGGGGTCGCCCAGGTAGACGCCTCCGTAGTTGGCCGTCACGTTCACCCCCACCGCCCCCAGCTCGTCGAGCCCCCGCCGCAGCGCCCAGCGCGCGACCTCCGGGTCGTCGAGGAAGAGCGGGGCGTGGAAGGCGAAGCGGCCCGGGTGGGCTTCCGTCACCTCCGCCGCCGCCCGCAGGGTGACGGCCGTGGCCTCGCGCAGTTGGGCGGACGTCGTGTAGCGCGCCGGAAGCATCGGCTTGAGGACGGCGGTGGCGATGCCCGCGCGGTCCATCAGGTCCAGGGCCGCCGCCGCGTCCCAGCGCGCCCATGGGGGCAGGGCCTTCCGGTTCGCCAGGCCCTGGCCTTCGGCCCACTCCAGCCACTCCGGGGCACAGAAGTGGTGGTGGACGTCGATCCGGCTGTCACTGCCGTCGTCCGGCGGGGGCGGGGTGATGTCTGCGATGTCCGGCATGGGGGGACCTTATGGCGGGGCCGCGAGGGTGATCGCGGGACGGCTCGGGGACCCGGCCGATCCGCCCACGCGGGCGTAGTTTCGGGCCCGAACGGGGTAATGGGCGTTATGCGGGGCGCGGGCCGAGGGAGTGAGGTGGCTGGACAGTCGAGTCCCGAGCCCCACGAGAGGTCTGAGCCGTGACGACCGAACCCGCAGTGGCCGTGAGTGACGGCCTCCCCGTCGGCGAAGCCCAGGCGGCCGTGTCCATGGGCACGCCGGAGTACCGTACGTGCCCTTACCCGGTCTACCGGTCGCTGCGCGAGCAGGCGCCCGTCTGCAAGCTGACCACGCGCCACGGGGTGGACACGTATCTCATCACCCGGTACGACGACGCCCGGCTCGCGCTGTCCGATCCGCGCATCGGCAAGGACATGCACGAGGGCATCGACATCTACCACGCGGTCTTCGGCGACACCTGTGACGCCCTCGACGACAACCTGATCTTCGCCGACCCCCCTCGGCACACCCGGCTGCGGCACATCGCCCACGAGGCCTTCACCCCGCGCCACGTCAAGCTCCTGCGCCCGCGCATCGAGCAGCTCGCCGGCGAACTGCTGGCCAAGTGTCCGACGGACACCCCCGTCGACCTGATGACCTCCTTCGCCCTGCCGCTCCCCGTCATGGTCATCTGTGAACTGCTCGGCATCGTCGGGGACGAGCGCACCGAGGTCCTGAAGTGGTTCGGGCAGGTGACGCGTTCCCGGTTCAGCAAGGACCTGGCCGACGACCTGGCCGCGGCGGAACACTGGCTGCGGAACTACTTCCTCGGCCTGGTCGCCCGCAAGCGCGCGCAGCCCTCGGACGACTTCCTCACCGTGCTGATCCAGACGGAGCACGAGGACGGGGCGCTGACCGACGACGAGCTCGTCTCGATGATGTGGGTGCTCCTCTTCGCCGGGCACAAGACGACCACGTACCAGATCGGCAACGCCGTCTTCTCGCTGCTCTCCCACCCCGACCAGCTGGCGCTCGTACGGGCGGACCGGGGGCTCCTGCCCCAGGCGATCGAGGAGCTCGTCCGGTTCGAGTGCTCCGTGGAGACCTCCACGTTCCGCTACGCCCTGGAGGACCTGGAGATCGGGGGAGTCGCCATCGCGCGGGGGTCGCTGGTCCAGATCGCGATCTCGTCGGCGAACCGCGATCCGGAGAAGTTCGCGGAGCCGGACACCCTGGACGTGACGCGGAAGGGGGTGCAGAGCACCCACCTCGGTTTCGGCCACGGACCCCACTACTGCCTCGGCGCCCCGCTGGCCCGGATGGAGCTGGAGACCGCGCTGACGGCCCTGCTCGACCGGTTCCCCGACATGGTCCTCGCGACGCCGGAGCCGGGCCACGAGGAGTGGCTCAAGGGGCCGTTCCCGGCCTTCCGCGGGCTGGAGAGGCTGCCGGTCGCCCTGGACCCGTCCCGGACCGTCGATGACTGGACGGCGACCACCGCGACGACCGCGACGAACGCCTCCGACTGAGTCGTCCGCCTCCGGCTGAGCCGTCGGCCCGTCAGCGGTGCCGGCGGCGCAGGAGCGCGAAGGCGGCGACGATCGCGGCGGCGGCGAGGGTCAGCAGGATTGCGCTCTCGATCAGTTGCAGCGGCCAGAAGTGGGACTCGGGGTGGTACCGCAACCCGATGTGCTCGACCGGATCGGAAAGGTGCCAGTTGTCTCCGCCGCGCGGGGTCCCGTCGAGGGCGGGCCAGAGCCGGGGACGGAGGAGGACGATCACCGCACAAACGATCCCGACCGCTGTCACGGCCGCGGCCACGGCGGGCAGCGTACGTCCGATCAGCAGGCCGGCCAGGGCGCCGACAGCGATGCCGAGGAGGGCGTAACCCACCGCGACCGGACCGGTCGCCCCGTACACGGGGAGGTCGTACCACTGGATCGGGTACCAGGTGTCGCGCGTTCCCCGCTTGATCCAGGCGGCCAGCAGCACGAACGCGGGCAGGACGAGGAGCACGGCGGCGACGGGCACCGCCAGCTTGGCGGCCAGCCAGCGGGCCGGACCGACCGACTGGGTCCACTGGAGTCGGTAGGTACCGGATTGGAACTCGCGCCCGATGAGTGGACCCGCGACGAACGCGCCGAGGAGCAGGGGCAGCGCACTCACGGCGAGCGCGACGAGGTGGAACATCTTGTGGACGTACAAGCTGCGGGAGAGGAAGCCGCGGACTTGGATGCCGCAGCCGGACACCGTGTTCTCCACTTTGCAACCGGTCGCGGTGAGGTCCTCGGCCAGTGACTGGACGTACCAGTGACCGGCGGGCAGGGCGGTGGCGGCCAGCAGCACCAGGGCGAGGGAGGCCCACAGCGCGTGGCGGTGCAGACTGACGGTGACTCGAAGGGGTCCGCGCAGTTCGGGGATGGTCATGCCGCCACCTCCAGGGCCGGGTGAGCGGGGCCGGGACGTCCGGGGCGCCGAGGCGGGCGGGCACGAGTGCTTCCAGAGTGGCCGTGCGCTTCGATGGCTGCCGTCATTCTTCGTCCCCCCGGGTCGGTTCACTGTCGGATCCGCTCAGTACGGAGGTGAACAGTGCGGTGATGTCTTCCTGCTCCAGGCCCGCCCGCCGGGCCCGTGCCAGCCACTGGGCGAGTTCGGTGCGCAGTGCCCCGTCTGCCGCCCCGCCCTCGCCCAGCGTCCGGCGGACGAAGGTGCCGAGCCCTCTGCGGCCCTGCACCAGGCCCTCACGTTCGAGTTCCCGGTACGCCTTGAGCACCGTGTTGGGATTGATGGCGAGGGCCTCGACCACCTCACGGGCAGTGGGTAGCCGATCCCCAGGCTCCAACAGGCCCAAGCGAAGCGCCTGTTTGGTCTGCTGCACGATCTGGAGATAGGTGGCCACACCGCTGCGCCGGTCGATGCGGTACTCGATCACGCCGGTCATCCACTCTTTCACTAAGGAAGTGGTGAAAGGGTGGCGTGCGGGAGCCCCGGGTGTCAAGAGCGTTCATGTGCCGGCGTCGAGGGCCCGACGCCTCGCGCTCAGGAGCGGGGCCCGGTTCGTGGGTGATGGTGGGCCGACCGCCGCAGCCTCTACGAGGACTGCGGCGCCCGCGGTGTCTCCAGTGCCGGGTCTACCACCGACTCACCCCGGGAGGCGCGGCGGACGGCGTCCGCGAGGTCCTCGACCGGGCCGTCCCGCAGGACCAGGCCGGCCGCGCCGGCGGCGAGGGCCGCCTGGGGCAGGCCGGGATGGGCGGAGCCCGTCAGGACCAGGATCCGGCATTCCGGATCCTCCGCCAGGAGCGCGGGGACGCGGTCCACCGACTCGGTCAGTGCCACCGCCGGGCGGGCCAGCGGCGAGGTCACGACCTCGATGTCCGGCTGGAGGCCGAGGAGCACCGCCAGGGCCGGGTTCGGCGGGTCCAGGAGCACCCGCAGGGATCGGGCAGGGCGCTGGGCAACGGGCATCTCGTTCACCCGGCCAGGGTAGGGGCGAAGCGTCTCGTACCGGCGCAACGCGCCGCGCGGGAACTGTGGCTGACAGATCGTCAGGAGTCTTCCCAAGTGCTGGGGCGTGCGTTATACATTCCTTCACCGGGCAACCTAGAACGCGTTCTAGAGTGCCGGGTCCCGCATACGACCTCGGTGCGGCCGACGGTGCGGACGGCCGCGCCGAGGTCTTCCAAGGCACCGCGCTCGCACAGACGGTGCCCCACAGCCGGTGCCTCAAAGACGGTGTTTCCAACACAGGGAGCAGCACGCCCATGCCGATCGATGCCGCCAAGGCCCTCGCCGCCGAACCCCGCCGGGGGAACATCGCCTGGGACCACAAGGACATCCAGCTCTACCACCTCGGACTCGGCGCGGGTACCTCCCCGAACAATCCCGGGGCCGCCACCGACCCCGACGAGCTGCGCTACACCCTGGAGTCCAAGCTCCACGTGCTCCCCAGCTTCGCGACCGTCGCCGGCGCCGGGATGGCCATGATGGGCGGCCTCGCCGCCCCGGGCATCGAGGTCAACCTCGCCAACGTGCTGCACGGCAGCCAGTCCATCGAGCTGCACCGGCCCATCCCGGTCAAGGGGGAGGCCGCCTCGACGGCCACGGTCGCCGCGGTCTACGACAAGGTCAAGGCGGCGGTGATCGTCCTGCGCACCGAGGTCGCGGACGCCGACGGGCCGCTGTGGACCTCCGACGCGTCGATCTTCGTACGCGGTGAAGGCGGCTTCGGCGGCGACCGCGGCCCCTCCGTCAAGGCCGAGCAGCCCGAGCGGGCGCCCGACCGGGTGGAGGAGCGGAAGATCCGCGAGGAGCAGGCGCTGCTGTACCGCCTCTCCGGCGACTGGAACCCGCTGCACGCGGACCCCGAGTTCGCCAAGATGGCCGGCTTCGACCAGCCGATCCTGCACGGCCTGTGCTCGTACGGAATGACCCTGAAGGCCGTGGTCGACACCCTCCTGGACGGCGACGTGTCCCGCGTCCGCGCCTACCGCACCCGCTTCGCCGGGATCGTCTTCCCCGGCGAGACCCTGCGGATCCGGATGTGGCAGGAGCCGGGCCGCGTCCTCGTCACGGTGAGCGCCGCCGACCGGGACGACGCCCCGGTCCTCGCCGACACCGTCGTCGAACACGGCTGAGCCGGACGCGCTGAGCCGGACGTGCCGAGCCGGACGCGCTGAGCCGGACGCGCAGCCGAAGCACGCGAGTAACCCCGCACACCCACCGAAGGAGCCGCACCGTGCGCGCAGCACTGCAGAGCGAGATAGGCCAGGACAAGCTCGAGGTCGTCGAGGACATGCAGGCCGTGGGCTTCGGCCCCGGCAAGGTCAAGATCCGTGTCAAGGCCACCGGCCTGTGCCACTCCGACCTCTCCGCGATGAGCGGCGTCCTCCCGCAGCCCGCCCCCTTCATCCCGGGTCACGAGGGCTCCGGCGTGATCACCGACGTCGGTGACGGGGTCACCAGCCACAAGATCGGCGACCGGGTCCTGGTCTGCTGGCTCCCGCCCTGCGGGCACTGTCCCTCCTGCAAGCGCGGCCAGGGCCACCTGTGCCTGGAGGCCTTCGGCAACGTGGTCACCCCCAACTTCCAGCGCGGCGACAGCCCGATCTTCGGCTTCGCCGGCACCGGCACCTTCGCCGAGGAGATGGTGGTCCCGGCGGGCTGCGCCGTACCGATCCCCGACGACGTGCCCTTCGACATCGCCGCCCTGATCGGCTGCGGAGTCACCACCGGACTCGGCGCGGCCATCAACACCGCCAAGGTGGAGGCCGGTTCCTCGGTCGCCGTCATCGGCTGCGGCGGCGTCGGCATCTCCGTCATCCAGGGCGCAAAGGTCCAGGGCGCGGCCCAGATCGTCGCCGTCGACCCGGTCGCCTCCCGGCGCGAGGCCGCGCTGCGCTTCGGCGCCACCGAGGCGGTTTCCCCGGAGGAGTTCGCCGACGCCAAGAACCGGATCACCGCGGGCGAGGGCTTCGACTACGTCTTCGAGGTCGTCGGCAAGTCCGCGACCACCAAGACCGCCTACGACATGACCCGCCGCGGCGGATCCGTCGTCGTGGTCGGCGCGGGTGCGCTCGACGACAACTACTCGATCAACATGTTCTCCCTCTTCTTCGACGAGAAGAAGATCCTGCCGTCGATGTACGGCGGCGGCGACGTGCTCCGCTCCTACGAGCGCACCATCGCGCTGTGGCGGGCCGGCCGGGTGGACCTGGCGGGCCTGATCACGCACCGCGTGCAGCTCGCCGAGATCAACGACGCGCTCGACCAGATGCGTACGGGCGTGGCCCTGCGCACCTGCATCGAACTCTGACCCGTTTCGAGAGGAACCGTACGGATGTCACTGCCACTTGAGGGACTCGTCGCCATCGTCACCGGGGCCGGCCGCGGCCTCGGCCGGTCCGAGGCGATCGAACTCGCCCGGCTCGGTGCGAGCGTGGTCGTCAACGACTTCGGGCAGCCCGGCCGCGACGGCTCCGGCGAGGCCTCGGCCGCCCCGGCGGAGGAGGTCGCGGCGGAGATCCGCGCCGCGGGCGGACAGGCGGTGGCGCACCTGGGCGACGTGGCCGACTTCGAGCAGGCGCGCGAGCTGGTCGAGCTGGCGGTGAACAGCTTCGGGAAGCTCGACGTCCTGGTCAACAACGCGGGCATCCTGCGCGACCGGATGGTCTTCTCGATGTCGGAGTCGGAGTGGGACTCGGTCATCCGGGTCCACCTCAAGGGCCACTTCAACACGACCCACTTCGCCTCGGTGCACTGGCGCGAACGCTCCAAGGCGGCGGGCGGACCGGTCTACGGCCGGATCATCAACACCTCCTCCGAGGCCTTCCTCGGCGGCTCGGCCGGCCAGCCCAACTACGCGGCGGCCAAGGGCGGCATCGTGGGCCTGACCACGTCCACCGCCCTGGCCCTCGCCAAGTACGGGGTCACGGCCAACGCCATCTGCCCGCGCGCCCGTACCCGTATGACCGAGGACGTCTTCGCGGGCTTCCAGGTCCCGGAGGAGGGCAAGCTCGACGCCCTCGCCCCCGAGCACGTCTCCCCGCTCGTCGGCTACCTGGCCTCCCCGGCCTCGGCCAAGGCCAACGGACAGCTGTTCGTCGTCCACGGCGGCATCGTGGTCGTCATGGAACGCCCCAAGGTGGCGGCGAAGTTCGACACCACCAAGGAGTCCTTCTCCTACGAGGAACTCGACGAGGTCCTCACCCCGCACTACGACTCCCGCCCCCCGAACGAAACCTTCGCGGCGGCGGAAGTCCTCGGCCTCAAGCACGACGGCTGACCGGTACGAGCAACGCCGGTGGGGCGGTGGACCCTCGTGCCCGAGGGCCCTCCGCCCCACCGGCGTGCCGTACGGCCCTCACCGCGCGAGGGCGAAGGCCAGCGGCTCGTGGAGGTCGGCCGGCTCCCGGTAGTGCACGCCGGTCATGCCCAGCGCGACGGCCGCCTCGATGTTCTCCAGCCGGTCGTCGATGAACAGGCACCGGTCCACAGCGACACCCGCGCGCCCGGCGGCGATCTCGTAGATCTCCCGGTCGGGTTTGGCCACGCCCACCCGGGCGCTGCTCACCACGTGCGTCGTGTCGTAGGAGCGGATCACGTTGTCGAGGTCACGGAGGACCGCGTCGTAGGGCGTGGAGTTCGTCGCGGAGTCCGTCGTGGAGTTCGTCACCGGGCCTGGATGGCAGACGCCCGGGAGCGTGACGCGCTCACCCCAGCGGTGCCTGCTGCAAAGGGACCGGGCGGGTAGGCGCCGGCGGGAGGGGGATGGGGTCCAGGCGGATGGGCGGGGGCGGGGAGACCGGGAGGGTCATGCCCAGGACTCCGCACGGGACTTCGGAGGTCGCGTACGGGAGGTGCAGGCGGCCCTCCGGGGTCCAGCGGCCCGTGCCGCCGAGCCAGCCGGCCGGGGCGCCGAGCCGGAACACGTGCCGGTCGGCGGGGCGCCACAGGGCCAGTCCCGCCACGGAGCCGCCGTAGCCGTCGCCGGCCTCGTCCACGCGGAGGGCGACCCCGCAGCTCTCCGGCATCAGCACCTGCCCCGGCTGCACCGCGAAGGGCGTCGCCGTGGCCCCGACGGCCCGCAGGCACTCAGGGAAGCGCACGGGGCGGGCGCTGCCCAGGACCCCCCAGCCGAGCCGGGGTTCGCCCGGCGCGTCCGAGCGGATCAGCAGCAGCCCGCTGTCGGCGTCGGCCAGCAGCAGCCGGTCGTTGCTGGCCTCCGCGATCTGGAGCAGCGGCGAGACCTCCCCGCCCCGCCGCAGGTCCACGGCCACCGCCTTGGTCACCGGCCCGGCCGGGCCGTCCAGTTCGCGGTCCAGCGCCAGCAGCCGGCCGGTCCGGTCCAGCCAGACCCCGCCCGAACACCGCCCCGGGATCCGGGCGACCGCCTCCGGCCCGAAGGGGACCCCGGCCACCTGCCAGACCGTGGTCGAGGTGGCGCCCACGGCCAGGGCGAAGGCCCCGTGCCCGTCGGGGGACGGGGGCAGCAGGGTGACCCGTACGCCGTCCTGCGCCGCGATCGCGCCGAGCTGCAGTTCCCCGGTCCGGGGCCCGGCGGCCCCGTCCGCGGTGGCGCCCCCGCCCGTCGGGTACAGCAGCGCGAAGCCGTGCCGCTCCGCCACCCGCCGGTGGATCAGCACCCGCCCGTCGGTCAGCGGCAGCACCTCGCTGTCGGCCTCCTCGGGCTGGGCGAGGGGCAGGGGCACCGCGTACGGCTCGGGCCCGGTCAGCGTCCAGCGCTCCGGGTAGCGGGCCTCGCCGTCCCCGGCCAGCCGGGCGGCGTAGGACCCGTCGGCGGCGATGGTGAACGGGGTCGCGCTGGTCTTCTCGATGGCACAGACAGTCATCGCGTTACCTCCGCCGAGGAACGTAGTGATCGCGCTTCTCCCCGGACAACGCGACAATCCCCGCTTCACACATACGTGTGGCGCGGCGGCGATTCGGCTGTGGAGGACGAGGCGGTTGTGCTGTGCGATATCGGGGCGTTTGGGATGAGGGCCCTGGTGAGGCGCACCTCACCTGCTTCTCCGGTCTTTGCCCGCCCCCCATCCTCAGGTCCTCACCCGGCCCCGGAAACCCGCACCCGCAGAGCCGGAAGGCCGAGGACCTCGCGGTGGAGACCGGCCCGGAGCGCACGGACGAGGCCGCCGCCGGCAAGGTCCTCGACGACCTGCGCGGGTCCCTGCTCAAGGAGCCGGCCCAGAAGTCCTCGGCCCGGGTGAAGGGCGGCCGCCCGGTGAGCATCGTGTGGTGGCCGTCGTTGTCCTCCGGGAAGGGGGCGATCTCCGGCAGCGGTCAGGTCTTGGCCGTCATGAGACCCCTCGGGGCTGAGCGAGAAGCCCTCGGCCACAGCACTGGCCGCCGAGCCGAGGGAATCAGGCTCCGGGACCAGAGCTGGCCGGTCGCCACGGACGGTAGCCTTGGCCTGTGCCCCGTCTCTCTGAAGTCATCGCCGCGCTGGACGCCCTGTGGCCCCCCTCGCGGGCCGAGGCGTGGGACGCCGTCGGCACCGTCTGCGGCGACCCCGACGCCGAGGTCACCCGGGTCCTGTTCGCCGTCGACCCCGTCCAGGAGATCGTCGACGAAGCGGTGAAGCTGGGTGCCGACCTGCTCGTCACCCACCACCCCCTCTACCTGCGGGGCACCACCACCGTCGAGGCCGGCACCTTCAAGGGCCGCGTCGTGCACACGCTGATCAAGAACGACATCGCGCTGCACGTCGCCCACACCAACGCCGACACCGCCGACCCGGGCGTCTCCGACGCCCTCGCCGGCGCCCTCGACCTGCGCGTCACCGGCCCGCTCGTGCCCGATCCGAGCGACCCCCACGGCCGCCGGGGCCTGGGCCGGCTCTGCGAGCTGGACCGGCCCGAGACGCTGCGCGAGTTCACCGCGCGCGTCGCCGCCTGGCTCCAGCCGACCGCGCAGGGCATCCGGGTGGCCGGGGACCCCGACGCGATGATCCGTACGGTCGCCGTCAGCGGCGGCTCCGGCGACAGCCTCTTCGCGCAGGTCCGGGCCGCCGGAGTCGACGCGTACGTCACCGCCGACCTGCGCCACCACCCGGTGTCCGAGGCCCGCGAGCAGAGCCCGCTCGCCCTCGTCGACGCCGCCCACTGGGCCACCGAATGGCCCTGGTGCGAGCAGGCCGCGGCCCAGCTCGACGCCATCTCCGAGCGCAGCGGCTGGGGTCTGCGGACCCACGTCTCGCGCACGGCCACCGACCCGTGGACGGCGCACGCGCCGTCCGTGACATCCTCTTCGACGCCCCCTTCTCTCCCTGGAGCCCCCAACTGAACGCCGAGCCCGCCGACCAGATCCGACTTCTCGACGTCCAGGCCCTGGACGTCCGGCTGTCTCAGCTGACCCACAAGCGCAAGATGCTGCCCGAGCACGCCGAGGTCGACTCACTGACCAGCGACCTGGCCCAGCAGCGCGACTTCCTCGTCGCCGCGCAGACGCAGGCCACCGACGCCGCCCGCGAGCAGACCAAGGCCGAGCAGGACGTGGACCAGGTGCGCCAGCGCGCCGCCCGCGACCAGTCCCGCCTGGACACCGGCGTCGGCATCTCCGCCCGCGACCTGGCCAACCTGCAGAGCGAGGTCGTCTCCCTCGCGAAGCGCCAGGGCGACCTGGAGGACGTGGTCCTGGAGGTCATGGAGCGTCTGGAGGGTGCGCAGGAGCGCGTCACCGAGCTCACCGACCGGGTCGCCTCCCTGGAGGCCAAGCTCGTCGACGCCACCGCGCGCCGCGACGCCGCCACCGGCGAGATCGACGCCGAGGTCGCGGGCATCGCCAAGGACCGCGAGGTCATCGTCACCTCGATGCCGGCCGCGCTGATCGCCCTGTACGAGAAGATCCGCGTGAAGCAGGGCGGCGTCGGCGCCGCGCGCCTGTCGCAGCGCCGCTGCGAGGGCTGCCGCCTGGAGCTCGACCTCGCCGAGGTCAACGAGATCAAGGCCGCCGCCCGCGACCAGATCGTCCGGCACGAGAGCTGCGGCCGCATCCTGGTCCGCATGGCCGACGCGGGCATCTGATGCCGCGGTTCGTTGTGGAAGCCGACGGCGGCTCCCGGGGCAACCCGGGGCCCGCCGGGTACGGTTCCGTCGTCCTCGACCCGGTGACGGGCGAGACGCTGGCCGAGCGCGCGGAGTACATCGGCGTCGCGACGAACAACGTGGCCGAGTACAAGGGCCTCATCGCCGGGCTGAAGGCCGCCCGCGAGCTGGACCCGGACGCGGTGGTCCTCGTACGCATGGACTCCAAGCTCGTCGTCGAGCAGATGTCGGGCCGCTGGAAGATCAAGCACCCGGACATGAAGCCGCTCGCGGCGGAGGCGGCGAAGGTCATGCCGCGCGCGCAGGTGACGTACGAGTGGATCCCGCGCGAGAAGAACAAGCACGCGGACCGGCTCGCGAACGAGGCGATGGACGCGGGCAAGCGCGGCGAGCAGTGGGAGCCCGCGAACTCCTCCGCCGCCCTGGACGCCTCGGCGGCCCGCGCCCTGGCCGCCCCGCAGGGCCCTCCGGGCGACGCGGCGAAGGGCGCCGCGGCCGTCCGCGCAGCCCTCGCCTCCGGCGGTGGTACGCGGACCCGCGCGGGCGCGGCCGCGAACGCGCGGGCGGGCTCCGCACCGTCGGGCGCGGACACCCTCTTCGGGGACCCGGCCGACCTCGTGCACCCGGCGGAAGCCCCGACCCCGGCTTCCGGACCGGCCACGGCCACGGCCACCGGGCCGGCCACGGCCACCGGCACCGGCACCGGCACCGGCACCGGCACCGGTACGGCCACCGGTGCGGCCACCGGCACCGGTGCGGCCACCGGCACCGGCACGGCCCCCGGGACCGGCGCCGCTTCCGCCCCCGCGGTGGGGCAGGGCTGGGGGCCCGACATGGGGCCGCCCGCCACCTTCGTGCTGCTGCGCCACGGAGAGACCGCGCTGACTCCGCAGAAGCGGTTCTCCGGCAGCGGCGGCAGTGACCCGGAGCTCTCCGAGGCGGGCCGCCGCCAGGCCGCCGCCGTCGCGGAGTCGCTCGCCGCGCGCGGCACGATCGAGACGGTGATCAGCTCCCCGCTGCGCCGCTGCCGGGAGACCGCGCAGGCGGTCGCCGACCGGCTCGGGCTCACCGTCACCGTCGAAGAGGGCCTGCGCGAGGTCGACTTCGGCGCGTGGGAGGGCCTGACCTTCGCGGAGGCGCGCGAGCGCCACCCCGAGGACCTCCAGGCGTGGCTGGACTCCCCGAAGGCCGCCCCCACGGGCGGCGGCGAGAGCTTCGCCACGGCCACCCGCCGCATCTCGGCGACCAGGGACCGGCTGCTCGCCGCACACGCGGGCCGCACGGTGCTCCTCGTCTCGCACGTGACCCCGGTCAAGATCCTGGTCCGCCTCGCGCTGGGCGCCCCGCCGGAGGCCCTGTTCCGCATGGAGCTGTCGGCGGCCTCCCTGTCGGCGGTCGCCTACTACGCCGACGGCAATGCCTCGGTCCGTCTCCTGAACGACACGTCCCACCTGCGCTGAGCCACCGGCCCGGCCGCACGACGAGGCCCCCCGCCCCGACCGGGCGGGGGGCCTCCTCGTCATCCCCGCCCGCGGTGCGCCGCCGTTTGGTAGAACGGGGTCGCGTGACGACAGAACGGGGTCGCGTGACGACAGGAGGAGGGGCCGCCCGTGCAGCCGTACCCGTCCGGCTTCCGGTAGCTCCCCCAGGAAGGCCCTGGGGTGCGACTGGAGGTTCTCCGTGTCCCGCACCGCCCACCACATCCGCGCCGAGCACACCCCGTACGCCCGGCAGCGGCGCAAGGAACGCGACGCGTTCGCCCCGCAGCACACCGGGTTCTCGGGTCCCTGGCGCCGCGTCGACCTGCGCGGCCTGCGCTACTCGGCCGCCGAACTCCGCACCGCGACGCGGGAAGGCCGGCGCCCGCGGCCGCGGGAGGTCCGGCGCGCCTTCGACAGTTGGCGGTACTGCTGCGCCTTCGGGGGTTCCCTGTCCGAGGCCGCCAACCTGGCCGAGCGTGGTGCCCGAGCCCGGCTCCGGGCCGCCCGCCGGGCCGCGCTGCACGACCCGGAGACGGTCATCGAGCCCTACCGGCCCCGCTACGGGGCCCACTGGGGCTGCTGACCGCCACCGCGGTACGACGAAGCCCCCGCACCCGAACGAACGGGAAAGCGGGGGCAGTTCGACGGCAGACGAGCCGGCCTGTACGCCGGGTTCTGTCGCCCGGTGACCTCGCGGTCGCCGGGGAGACGGCCATCCATCTAGGACCGGCGTTGCCGCCGGTCTCGTGCGGTCTACCCGCGAACTCGGGCGGGCAGCCCTCAAGCGTTCGCGCAGGTCCCGCCGTCCGAAAACGGCCGGACCCTCTTGACCTTGCTCCGGGTGGGGTTTACCTAGCCGCCTGAGTCGCCTCAGGCGCTGGTGGTCTCTTACACCACCGTTTCACCCTTACCGGGGGCCGAAGCCCCAGGCGGTCTGTTTTCTGTGGCACTGTCCCGCGGGTCACCCCGGGTGGCCGTTAGCCACCACCCTGCCCTGTGGAGCCCGGACGTTCCTCGGCGGGATCCGGGGATCCCGACGCGGCCGCCCGGCCGACTCGTCTGCCGTGCCGACCATGCTACCCGCAACCTGTGAGCGCTTGACCTTGACGCAGCGGCAAGGTTTCTACTGGGCTCATGCGGATCGGAGAGATCGCCGCGCTCGTCGGGGTCACCACCCGGGCGATCCGGCACTACCACCACGTCGGCCTGCTCCCCGAGCCGGACCGGCGCCCCAACGGCTACCGCGCCTACAGCGTGCGCGACGCCGTCCGGCTGGCCCGGGTGCGCCGGCTGACCGAGCTCGGGCTGAGCCTCGACGAGGTGCGCGACGTGCTCGCGGACGACGCGGGGCGCGAGCTCGCCGAGGTGCTGGCCGAGCTCGACGCCGACCTCGCCCGCCAGCAGGCCGAACTGGCCGAGCGCAGACGGCGCCTCGCCGTCCTGCTCGCCGCCCCGCCCGGGGAGGCCGAGCCGGTCTCGCCCGCGCTCGCGGAGCTGCTCGCGAAGGCGCCCGCGACGGCCTCGCCGTCCGCCGCGCTCGACCGCGAGCACCTGAGCCTGCTGGACGCCTCGGGCGCCGTGGGGGAGGAGCTCTACGCCGTGCTCGGGACGGTCGCCGCCGACCCGGCCGTGCTCGCGCTGTACGAGCGGCTCGACGAGCTCGCCGACGCGGACGCGGACGACCCCCGGATCGGGCCGCTCGCCGCGGAACTGGTGGCCGCGGTCCCCGCCGAGGCGTTCGCGGCGGTGACGCGGGGGGCGACGCGGGGGGCGACGGAGGGCGGCGGCGGGCCGCGGGAGCTGCCGGGCTTCCTGGAGGCCCTGCTCGCCGAGTACGCCCCGGCGCAGGCGGAGGTCGTCCGCCGGGTGATGGAGGCCTTCACGGACACGTGGGCCACGGAGACGAAGCGGACGGAGAGGGGCCGGGAATGAGCGCGATACGCGCGGCACGGATCGGGGTGGCCACTGTGCTGCCCATGGAGCTGGCGCTGGTGGTGTGCGTGGCGGCCGGGGTGCGCCCGCCCGGCTGGGCCCTCGCCGTCGCCGAAGCGGTGGTGCTGGGGGTCCTCCTGCTGGAGGCGGGCGTCCTGTACTCCCTGTACGCCGCCTCCCGCGCCCGCGGCGCCGACCCCGCCGCGGCCCGCCGCGAGGCCGTACGGGCCGTGGTACCCGTACCCGTACGCCGCCTCGTCCTCCACGAGCTGCGGGCGTCCGCGGCCCTGGCCCGGTGGGCGCTGCGGCGGCCCCCGCACGGAGTGCGGCCCGGAGACCACGCGGCCCCGTACACCGGACCGCAGACGGCCATGATGTACGGGCTGGTGTTCGTGTCGCTGATCGAGACCGTGGCGCTGGCCTTCCTGATCCCCTGGCCGGCCGTCCACCGCGTGGTGCTCGTCCTCGACGTGTACGGGGTGCTGCTGATGCTCGCGCTGCACGCCGCCTGCGTCACCCGGCCCCACGTCGTGAGCCCCGACGGGACCCTGCGCATCCGGTACGGAGCCCTCTTCGACCTGACCGTCCCGCCGGACGCGGTGGCCTCGGTCCGGGTGGACCGGCGCTACCCCGAGGGGCGGCTCGTGAGCCTCTCCGAGGACGGGGTGCTCGACCTGATCGTCGGCAGCCAGACCACGGTCACCGTGGAACTGGCCCGGCCGCTCGCCTTCCGCCGCCCGCTCGGCGCCCGCGCCGAAGCCCGCGCCATCCGCTTCCACGCGGACGAGCCCCGCGCGCTGGTCGACGCACTGCGGCAGCCCGCACCCCCGTGACGGGCTGCCGCAGTGCCGACGGTGTCCGCCGAGCGTGGCAAGCCCGTCCGCGCCTGTCTTGTCGAAATCGGCACGGCCCGAGAAAGGGCCGCTCCCGCCGGATCCGGCAAGATCCGGAAGGCCCTAGCGGACCAGCGCGAAGGTGGTGGCCGCCACGGCCGCGCCCACCGCGGTGCCCGCGATGACCTGGGCCGGGGTGTGGTCCTTCAGCTCGACCCGGGACCAGCCGACGACGGCGACCAGCGGGTAGGCGAGCAGCAGCCAGGGCCCGTAGGTCATCGCGAGCATGGCGACGCTCCCGGAGGAGACGGCCGCGTGCACGCTGATCTTCCAGGCGGGGGTGACGGCGAGCAGGGCCGCGAGGGTGACCAGCATGGCCGCGATCAGCGCGATCATCGTGCGGGGCGAGCCGAGGAGCGCCATCAGCGCTATGCCGGTGGCGACCGAGCCGATGATGAACACCATCACGACGATGCGCTGTTGCCGCTGGCCGACGTGCCGGTCGGCCCAGCGGCCGCGCCGGATGCCGTACTTGATGAAGGCCAGCGGGATGACGGCGGCGAACAGGCAGCCGAGGAGCCCCCAGCCGATCCCGGCGAGGCCGGCGGTGTGCCAGCCGATCAGGAGGGTGTCGGCGATGATCCAGGTCTTGGGATCGAGCCCGTCGGTGATCAGGCGGGCGGACCGGGACCCGGTGGGCTGCGGGGTGAGCGTGGTGGTCATGCCGTGGCCTCCTGGCTGGTCTCGGTGAGGAACGCGTCGGCCACGGAGGAGTGGTAGATCCGGGCGAGCTGGATGAGGCGCAGTACTTCGGCGGCGAAGTCGAGGTCGTCGATCCCGACGGTGGCCGCCGGCTCCTGGGCGCCGCGCGGCGGCAGCACGCCGCGGGCCTTGGCCTCGCGGGCCGCCCGCATCCGGAGGGCTTCGGCCGCCGGGCTCGTCGCCGGGTCGAAGCCCGCCTCGAGGGCGGCGCGGTGGGCGCGCTCGCGGACCTCGTGGGCGGTGTAGGCGTCCAGAGTCAGGGCGGCGTCACGGATCTCGATCACCCGGCGGTACAGCCGCAGGCGCGGACTGCGCAGGAGGCCCGCCTTCAGGACGATGTCGGGGGTGACCGCGGTCAGGTCCTGCCAGAGCGGCTGGAGTTGCCGGTGGTGGCGGCCGTCCTGGACGGTGCGCCAGGCCACGCCGAAGGCGGGGATGCTGCTCCCGATGAGGATGAAGCCGATCGCCAGGTACTTCAGCGCGTCGGTGACGCCGTCGACCGCGAGGTCGCTGGTCTCGTCCGTGAGGCCCGCGAGGCGGCTCGCGATGTACCCGGCCCGCAGCAGGGTGTAGAGCACGCCGACGGCGGTCCCGATGCCCATGAGGCGGACACCGGTGCGCAGCCACAGGGCGCTGGCGTGCCGGGCGCTGCCCCAGAAGAGCCAGGTGGCGGTGGCCATGGCTATGCCGAGGTAGACGACGAAGAGGAGGTAATAGACCGTGGCCCAGCCGTTGCCGGCGGTCTCCTCGAAGAAGTCGGTCATTTCGTGGGGCCGCGGGACGAAGAAGACGAAGAGCACCGCCATGGCCGTCATCGCGGTCAGGGCGGCGTAATGGCGGACGCGCAGCCGGCGGCCGGTCTCCGGCCGGGCGATGGCGACGACGAAGTCGACGACCGCGCCGGCCGCGATCATGCCCAGCCAGTGCTTGACGAGGGTGGAGAGGTTGTTGACCCCCGCCCAGTCGTCCAGGGTGCGCATCACGCCGGGGAGGCGGAGCGTCATGGAGACGGTCAGGGCGGCGAACGCCGCCCACAGGGCCCGCTGTTTGACCGAGCGGACGGCTGAGGGGGCGCGCCAGAGCGTCACCGTCCAGAGCATGACCAGGATGGCGATTTCCAGGTGTTTCACTTCACGACCACGTGTTTCGAACGGGGTGCCCGAGGGCGTCATGGAGGCGTACGAGACGGTCCTCGGCCTCACTGTCACTGGAGGTCGACTGCGTCGTGCGGTAGCGGCCGGCCCGCTCGTGGATGAGCGTGGCCAGGGTCTCCGCCTGCCGCTCCTGTGGGCTGGCGAACTTGCTCCGCCCCATGAGGTGTGCCAGCCGGTCGATGTCGAGGCCGAGTTCCTCGTCGATGGATTCGGTCCTGCGCGCCACGCTCCGGATCCGGGCGGCCTCGGTGCGGATGATCGAGGCCACGGGCAGTTCGGGGCGGTCGATTCCGGAGACGGCCGTGTGCGTGCGCGTCAGCAGGCGCTGGAAGTGCTCGGAGGCCCGGGCGATCTCCCGCTCCGACGGCTGTTCGGGGATGTCGAGTTCGGGAGCGACGTGGCCGAGCAGCATGTGCGAGATCTCGTGGAGGACGATCTGCACCTTGAGGATCTCGGCCGCGACGGCGTCGTAGAAGACGAGGTCGGCGACGTCCAGTCCGAGCCAGATCCCGCAGGGCAGGGCCGGGTCGGGGGGTCCGTCGAGGGGCAGC
This sequence comes from Streptomyces sp. NPDC099050, assembly GCF_044759865.1. Lineage (NCBI taxonomy): Bacteria > Bacillati > Actinomycetota > Actinomycetes > Kitasatosporales > Streptomycetaceae > Streptomyces > Streptomyces sp. NPDC099050. Next base: position 19,012 of record NZ_JBIWAE010000002.1, read on the forward strand.
AGGATCAGTGGCCTGCCGCGCTGTGCGGCTATGCCCTCGCAGAAGGCTTCCAGGTCGAACGGCCGGGGGATCGCGAGCCGGTCCGCGACGGCGGCGCACTCCGCGTCGGCGCGCTTCCACCAGCGCATGGTCGCCCTCCCCGCCCCTCGTCGCCCAGTCCGCACACCTGATCGGGTTTGAGAGTAACCGGAAGCGCAGCGGGGGCTAAGGGACGGCGGATCGGTGGCCGGAATACGGCTACCGGGGTGCAGGGCATGGCTGATTCCGCGCCTCGGGGCTCCCCTTCGTGCCTCAGGACTCCTTGCCGCGACGGCGGCGGGGCTTCACATCCGGAAGCCCTTCGGCCTTCCGGAGCTGCTTGATCAAGCCGGTGACGGAGCGCATGGACCCGGCGGACAGCCCGCTCAACCGGAAGGCCGCGGCCTTCACCTGCTCGTCCTCCAGGACCTGGGCGAACTCGTCGGCCGCCGCGGCCTTGCCCATCTCCTCGCGCAGGCGCGCGATCCGTTCCTCGATCCGGTGCTCGATCGCCTGGGCGTTCTCGCCGTCGGCCAGGTACCCGACGGTGACGCCGAAGAAGTTGGCGATCGCGCGGATCGAGTCGATGCCCGGATTCGGGTTGTTGTTCAGGCGGATGGTCTGGACCGTGCCGTGCGAGACGGAGGGGCCGGACAGCTTCTTGGTGCCTTCGGCGATCTCTTGGTACGTGTACGGACCGCGGCCCGCCGGGTGGATCGTCTCGATCAAGAAGCCGAGGCGGTCACCCATGGTGTCCAGCCGGCCGGTGGGGGTCTCCTCACCCATCACCGTCACTGCTCCCGTCTGCTGCTGGATCGTGTAGTCCAGTACTAAATCAACACCGGCATTATCTACCTGCCTAGATGGCTTTCGCCACACAGTGCAACGAACCCCGTCTACCCAGCTAGCGGACCCGTCGGAATGTGACCCACGTCATATTGCCCGCGGGGCACCCCGCAGAGCCTTGACAGGGCGTGTGTGCGGCGGCGTATCTTCGTCCAGCCGTCTAGCGCGCTAGACGGATCGGCGCTCAAACGCCGGACGCAGGGCGTCTAGCGGACTGAGTGGCCGGAGCGCTCGCTCATGGGCTGGGGTACGGGGGTCCTCAGCCCGGGGCGGGCGAACCGCTCGCCGACGGGAGCCGACGCCCGTCGGCGGGGCCCGGCGGAATCCAACGGGGGAGCCGCCGCCGGGCCGCACGGTCCGGCCGCGACCCGGGACGCGATCCGAGGCGCGCCCCGGGTCGCGTCCGCCCTGTGCCGGCGGGCCTAGCCGGTCAGCATCACGCTGCTGACCCGGCCCCGCATGCGGTCCAGGGCCGAACCGGGTGCCAGCCCGCCCCGCAGCAGGACGAACCGGGACGGGGGCAGTCCCGTCATCGCCTTCACCTCGCGGCTCAGGTGCGCCTGGTCGTGGTAGCCGCACACCGCCGCCACCTGTGCGGCCGCCGTTCCGGCCGCCAGCATCCGCAGCGCGTGCTGCAGCCGGAACACCCGGGCCATGGCCTTGGGGGACAGGCCCACCTGTTCGCGGAACCGTGCCCGTACGGTACGGGCGCTCCACCCCGTCGCCGCGCTCACCCGGGTCAGGGAGCGGGCGTCGGCCCAGAGCCCGGAGAGGGCTCCGGCGACCTCGGGCGCGCAGGAGGGGCCGGCGTCGAGGCGGGCGCAGAAGAGGGCGTCCAGCAGGGCGAACCGCTCCGTCCACGAGGGGAGCGCCTGGAGCCGTTCGGTGAGGTGGTGGCCCTGCCGTCCGAGCACCTCCACCAGATCCACGTGGGCGTCCTCGAAGTGCCACATCGGGATGCCGAACAGTCGGTAGCAGCCCTGAGGGGTCATGTTCACCTCCAGCCCGTGCACCACTCCCGCGTGCAATCCGATCGCCGGCACCGTGCGCGGGCCGCTGATCATGGCCCGGGCGGCGGGCCGCAGTTGGGCCGGGGCGAGGTTCTCCGTACGGGAGATCCACAGGCCCTCGGAGAAGCTGAACACCAGCGTCACGCAGCCGGTGGGCAGCTCCAGCCGGCGCCTCGGGGCGGTGAACTCGGTGTGAAAGCCCGTGTAGTTGATGATGAGCGGTCGCAGCGCGGGGGCGGGCGGGCGGCGGCGCGCCGACCGGCTGCCCGCGGCGCTGGTGGGCATCGTGCGTGCGTCGAAGGCATCGACCGAGCTCATGGCCGGCCCCTCCCCCCGCTGTTGCGCGGCCGGTGCTACCGCGCGGTCGGCCGATGATGGCAGGTCACGGGGTGCGATGGCCAGAGTCGTCCGGCAGCGGTTCCGATCCGCCGCCCCTGTCGGCGGGCCGGGCCGTGATGTCAGGATGCGTGCATGACAGAGATCATCAAGGGGGGAAACCTTCCGCTCGGCGGCGAACCGATGCGCGTCGCCGTCGTACGCCGCGACGGCGGGCCCGGCTCGCCGGCGGTCGACGCGGCCGCGCTGCTCGTCGGGGCGGACGGCAAGGTGAGGGGCCGGGGCGACCTGGTGTTCTACAACCAGCCCGAGCACGCGGCCAGCTCCGTACGGCTGTTGGGCGAAGCCCGGGGGGACGGCGGGGTCACCGCCGACTGGCTGGAGATCGACCCCGGACGCGTCGAGCCGTCCGTGGAGCGGATCGTGGTCGCTGCGTCCTGTGACGGCGGGACGTTCGGGGAGGTCGCGGACCTGTACCTGCGGGCGGTCTCCGAGGCCACCGGGGAGCAGCTCGCGCTGTACGCCGTGGAGGGCGCGACGACGGAGACCGCGATCCTGCTCGGTGAGTTCTACCGCAGGGACGGGGGATGGAAGTTCCGCGCGGTGGGGCAGGGCTACGCGTCCGGACTGCCGGGCCTGGCCGCCGACTTCGGCTTCACGGTGCCCGAGGATCCCGAGGATCCCGAGGAGGAGCTCGAGGAAGGGGAGCCCGCCCCGGCGGCCTTCCCGGACCGGCTCCCGCTCCCGCCGCCCCTGCCGGAGCCCGCGGCGCCGACCGCTCCCGCGGCCGTGCCCGCGGCCGTGCCCGCTCCCGCGGCTGTGCCCGCAGCCGCGCCCGCGCCGCCGCCCTTCCGGCTCCCGCCCGCGGAGTCCGCGCCGCAGCCGTCCGACGGCGTGGAGAAGACGGCCGGCCCCGCCCCGGCCGCCACCGTGCCGCTCCCGGCCGAGCCGGTCGGGGTGGTGTCGGGTCGGAGCAACGCGCTCCCCGTCGACTTCGGGAAGGAGTTCCCGGAGGTCCGGTACTCCGGCCGGGGCCGCGAGGTCATCGAGGTCGACACCCCGCTTCCGCGCGGCTTCGTGGTGGTCGACCTGGTCAAGGAGGCCGAGGGGTACGTGCGCGTCACCGTCCTGGACCGCGGCTCGGACAACGGCAGGCAGATCATGGCCAGCGTGCTCGACGACCTGCGCGGCCGGACCGTCTTCCGCCACGGGGGCAAAGCCGCGATCCGGCTGGAGGTGGACACCTTCCAGTGCGCGTGGACGATCACTCTGCGGCCGGTGACGGTCCTCCACGAGCTCGACGGGCGGATCGAGGGACGCGGGCCGGACGTACTGGCCTACTCCCGCTACATCGACCACATCAAGGTCAGGCACCTCGGCAGGGGGGACGAGCGGGGCTACATGTCGGTCCATGCCGTCCGGAAAAACGACAACCGCGAGCTGGTCTTCGAGCGCGAGAGCCGGGGCCGCAACACCGTCGAGGTGCCCATGAACCCGCGGCTCCTGGTGATCGACGCGCCCGGCGCCTGGTCCGTCGAACCCGCCGAGCTGAGCGCCATCGGCTTCTGGATCCGCAACCGCTGACGGCCGGCCGCTGAGCGCGAACCGCGGCGGGGCATCCACGGCGATGCCCCGCCCCGGTTCCGAAGGAACCTAGTGCCGTGGCCGGAAAGGTTCACCGTGTCGCGACGCCCGGCACGGCACCTCGCCGCGTTGTCGGACCGAGCCGGTACGTCCAGTACGAGGCACGGCCCTCCGCCTTGCGATGCACCGCACCGGACGCCGCGACCCGGCAAACCTTTCCGGCCACGGCACTAGACCGGTGCGAAGAGCACCTTCGCCCGACCCGGGTCCGCCTCCGTCAGCCGGACCCTGATCCGTTCGCCCAGCGGCAGCTCCGCCGACGTGGACTCCACGCGGCCGATCACCGCGGGCTCCTCCAGGTGGACCGTGCCGACCAGCGGCTCCCGGTCCTTGACGTCGATGACCGTCGCTTCGAAGGTCTCGCCGACGCGGTCCTTGAGCAGCGCCGCCTCCACCAGGTCCACGGACTCCCGCTCCGCCGAGTTCGCCAGCCGGGTCCCGGCCGCCATCTCCTTCGGCAGGGCGTCGAGCGCCTCCCTTACCCACCCGGGGGGTTCGGTCCCGGCCGCGGCGGCCACGCACAGCTCGCCCGTGTACCGGTCGACGAGCCGGCGCAGCGGCGCGGTGCAGTGGGCGTACGGGGCCGCGACCGCGGCGTGCAGGACGGGGTCCGGGGTCTCGCCGCCGGTGAAGACGGTGTACCCGGCGCCGCGCAGCAGGGCCGTGCACTCCTGGAGGAAGGCGGCGTGGGCCGGCCGGTGCGGATCGAGCCCGCGCACGAGCGCCGCGTACGGGACGTGGTGCGGCCAGTCGATCCGCAGGGCCTTCGCCGCCCGGCGCAGCCGCCCGACGGCTCCGTCGGGAGCGGTCGGCAGCGTCCGTAGGATGCCCGTCCCGGCGGCGAGCATCAGGTCGGCGGCGGCCATGCCGGTCAGCAGGGAGATCTGCGCGTTCCAGCCGTCGGCCGGGAGCGGGGCCCGGTAGGCCAGGCTGTACGAGCCCTCGTGCTCGACGATCTCCTGCTCGGGCACGCTGAGCGAGATCCCCCCGCGCTCCGCCTCCAGGGCCTCGCGCAGCCTTCCGATGTCCTTCAGCAGGGCGAGCGGTTCCTCCGCGGTGCCCGCGTCGATGGCCTTCTGGACGCCGTCGTAGTCGAGCTTGGCCCGGCTGCGCACGAGCGCGCGGCGCACATCGGTGCTCTCCACCCGCCCCTCGGCGTCCAGGTCGAGCCGCCACAGCAGGGCCGGGCACGTCTGGTCGGGGAGCAGGCTGGCGGCGCCCTCCGAGAGCACCGGCGGGTGCAGGGGGACCTTCTCGTCGGGGAAGTAGAGGGTGGTGACCCGGCGGTGGGCCTCGGCGTCGAGTGGGCCGCCGGGGGTGACGTAGGCGGCGACGTCGGCGATGGCGTAGTGGACCCGGTAGCCGCCGGAGGCGCGCTTCGCCAGGTGCATGGCCTGGTCCAGATCGCGCGAGGCCGGCGGATCGATCGTGAAGAAGGGGATGTCGGTGGCGTCGGAGTCCGGCAGGCGGGGGTCGCGCACCGCCCGCTCGGCCTCGGCGAGTACCGGTGCCGGGAACTCCTCCGGCACCTCCAGCTTCGTCCTCAGTTCACGCAGCGCGGCCCGCAGAGCAGCCCCGTCTGCGCCGGTCATGATCATGTGACGGCGTGGCATGAGCCGAGCCTATGGCCGGTGGGCCCGGGCGGCACGGCGAGGCCGGTGGGCCCGGGCGGCACGGCGGGCCGTCTACCCTGGTCGGGGGCCGCACCCCCGTCGCTGTGCCGTGCCCGTCGAAGGAGAACCACCGTGCTCGTGTTGCTGCCGCCGTCCGAAGGAAAGGCCGCCGGCGGCTCCGGCGCACCGCTGAAGCCGGAGACGCTCTCGCTGCCGGGGCTGGCCGCGGCCCGGGCGGCGGTGCTGGAGGAGCTGGTCGAGCTGTGCGTGGGCGACGAGCTGAAGGCCCGCGAGGTGCTCGGCCTGAGCGAGGGCCTGCGCGGTGAGGTCGCCAAGAACGCGGAGCTGCCGACGGCGGTCGCCCGCCCGGCCGGGGAGATCTACACGGGCGTCCTGTACGACGCGCTGGGCCTGTCGACCCTCACACCGGCGGCGGCGTCGCTGGCCGCGGAATCCCTGCTGGTCTTCTCGGGCCTGTGGGGAGCGGTCGGGGTCGAGGACCGCATCCCCTCCTACCGCTGCTCGATGGGCGTGAAGCTGCCGGGGCTGGGGGCGCTGGGCGCGTTCTGGCGCGAACCGATGGCCGCGGTGATGCCGGAGGCGGCGGGCGACGGCCTGGTCCTGGACCTGCGGTCCTCGGCGTACGCCTCCGCGTGGAAGCCGAAGGGGGAGGTGGCGGGGCGCACGGCCACGGTCCGGGTGCTGCACTCCCAGAAGGTGGACGGGGTGGAGAAGCGGTCGGTGGTGAGCCACTTCAACAAGGCCACCAAGGGCCGCCTGGTCCGCGACCTGCTGTCGGCGGGCGCGGTCCCCGAGACCCCGGCGGAGCTGGTGACGGCCCTGCGCGACCTGGGCTTCACCGTGGAGGCCGAAGCCCCCGCGAAGCCGGGCAAGGTCTGGTCCCTCGACGTGGTCGTCACCCAGATCCACTGATCCGCCGTCACCCGGGGCGGTCCCGAAGCGTCGGCCTAGCGGCCTAGCGGCCTAGCGGCCAGGCGACCGTGGCGGGGGTGTGGTCCGAAGCGCCGGCGTAGGTGGCGCACGCGTCCGTGAGGGTTTCCAGCAGGGTCAGCGGATCGACGAGCGGATGCTCCATGCCGCGGAGCCAGGACACCGAAAGGTCGCCGGGCAGTGCGGCCGGCGGCACCAGGACGTAGCTGCCCCGGCAGTGCCAGCGCAGTCCGGGGTGCTCGTCCATCGTCTCGGGGTGGCAGTCCAGTTCGCAGGGCCACCACTCGTCCTCGTCCTCGGGCGTGCCCCGGGTCGCGGTGAAGAAGAGCATCCGGGCCTGGTCTCCCGTACCGCCGGACTCGGCGACCGGGCCGACCTCGATGCCGGCGGCCAGCAGGCGTTCCAGTGCGCTGTGGCCGGCTTCCAGGGGGACGTCCAGTACGTCGTGGACCATGCCCGTCGCGGTGATGAAGTTGGCCGCGGGCTGGTTGCGGGCCCAGCGTTCGACCTGTGCGCGGTCCGTCGTGGACTGCGTCTGCCAGGCGAAGGAGATGGGGTGTCGCGCGGGCGTCGGACAGCCGATCCGGTCGCACGAGCACCGGTAGCCGGCCGGATGGGCGGCGGGCGAGATCGGCAGACCCGCGGCGGCCACGGCCAGCAGCAGGGCTTCGCGTTCGCGCGCGGGGTCCTCGGCGTCGGGTTTGGGCTTGCGGCGCAGCCACTGGGAAATCCTGCTCTGCTCGCCGCGTGTGACGCGGCCCGACTCAGACCCCATCTATCCCCTCACCTACACCGTTGCCCCGGTAGACCCTCACATGTTCCCACCATCCTGGGCGCCGGGTGACCGCACCCCCCGACCAGGGTTCCCACATAACCATAGAAATCGGCCATATGTTCTCGGCCATCAGGAGGTCATGACTTATCCCACCCGGCCCCGCCCCCGCCCAGCACCGCGTCCACCAGCGCATCCGCGTACGCGTGCGTGAGCGGCGCCGTGCGCAGCAGCCAGCGGTAGGTCAGAGGTCCGAGCAGCATTTCGACGGTCAGCCGCAGGTCGGTGTCCGGCGGGAGCTGCCCGGCCTCGCGGGCCGACCGCAAACGCTCCTCGTACAGCGCGAGCTGGGGTTCCAGCAGCTGCTCCGTGAAGCGCGCCCCCAGCTCGGGGTCGGTGGCGCCGGCCGCCATCAGGGCGCGCGAGGGGGCCGCGTACCGCTCGTCGGCGAACTCGTCCACCGTCGCCCGCAGTACGTACTTCAGGTCGGCGGCCAGGTCCCCGGTGTCGGGGAAGCCGGTCCAGGTCCCCTCGGACTGCGCGTCCCCGGCGAGCGTGACCGAGGCGTCCAGCAGCACCGCGGCCTTCGACGGCCACCAGCGGTAGATCGTCTGCTTGCCGACTCCGGCGCGGGCGGCGATGGCCTCGATGGTCAGCTTGTTGTAGCCGACCTCCCCCACCAGTTCGAGCGCCGCGTCCAGGATGGCCCGCCGCGAGCGGTCGCTGCGGCGCGTGGCGTCCGGGGACCGGGGGGCGGAGGCGGGGCCGGAACCGGGGCCGGAACCGGAACCGGGGCCGGAACCGGGGTCAGGGAGGGGGCTGGAGCTCATTTCGGAAACTTATCAACTCCGAACCACTCGACTTTCGGCCGTTCGGGAAACCACCCAATCAGTTCACTGCGCCGTTCCCGCCGAGGAGGGACGATTCTCTTCTCATCACCGTGAGGAGCCTTCATTGCGCAGAGACGCCACACCCCGGCGTTACCTGATGTGCCCGCCCGCGCACTTCAAGGTCACGTACTCCATCAACCCGTGGATGGACCCCACGAAACCGGTGGACCTGCCCCTGGCCATGGCCCAGTGGGAGGACCTCCGCGACCGGTACGTGGCCCTGGGCCACACCGTCGAGACCCTCGTCCCCGACCGGGGATTGCCCGACATGGTCTTTGCGGCGAACGGCGCCCTCGTCGTCGACGGCCGGGTGCTGGGCGCGCGGTTCGCCTACCCCGAGCGGGCCGCCGAGGCGGAGATCCACCTCGACTGGTTCCGGAACAACGGCTTCGGTGACGTCCACGAGCCGTCCCACGTCAACGAGGGCGAGGGCGACTTCGCCGTCACCGCCACCTACCTCCTGGCGGGCCGGGGCTTCCGCTCCAGCCCGCTCTCGCACGACGAGGCCCAGGAGTTCTTCGGCCGCCCGGTCATCGGTCTCGACCTGGTCGACCCGCGCTACTACCACTTGGACACGGCCCTGTCCGTGCTCGACGGCGACGAGGTCATGTACTACCCGGACGCCTTCTCCGAGGGCAGCCGGGCCGTACTGCGCCGGCTCTTCCCCGACGCGCTGATCGCGCGGGCCGAGGACGCGGCCGCCCTCGGGCTCAACGCGGTCTCCGACGGCCGGCACGTGCTGCTCCCGCAGGAGGCGACCGGACTCTTCGCCCCCCTGCGGGAGCGGGGGTTCGAACCGGTCCCCATGGACCTGGGGGAGCTGCTCAAGGGCGGCGGCAGCGTGAAGTGCTGCACGCAGGAGCTGAGGCCCTAGCCGGCCGCGGCGGGTGGCGCCCCCGCACGGGGACCGGGCCTCCTACGGGCTCAGGCCCCCTGCGGGGGCGGCCACTCCTGGCCCCAGTCGGCGTCCCGGGCGGCCTTGTACAGGTCCCCGTGGCGCTTGGTCACGTTGACCTTGGTCTGCCCCTCGGCCTCGGGTCCGCACAGCTCCAGCAGGACCAGCCCCTTGCGGAGCTGCGGCCTGCGCGTGATCCGGGAGGCGGCCGGCTCCACCGGAAAGCGGGTGGCGGCCACGTAGCTGAACTTCTCGTCCTCGTAGGACAGGGAGCCGCCCTTGACCTGGCGGTGCAGGGAGGACCGGCTGACCCGCGCCGAGAAGTGGCACCAGTCCTTGCCGACCTGGATCGGGCAGGTCCCGTCGTGCGGGCACGGGGCGGCGACCTGGAACCCGGCCCCGATCAGCTGGTCGCGGGCCTCGCGGATGCGCAGGTAGCCCTCCGGCGTGCCCGGCTCGACCACCACCACGGCCTGACCGGCGCGCGCCGCCTCGGCGACGACCTCGCCGCGGGCCTCGGGGGTCAGTTCGCCCAGGACGTAGGAGACCGTCACCAGGTCCGCCGCGGGCAGGGCCGTCCCCGCCCCGATGACGCTCTGGCGCCATTCGGCGGCCCGCAGGGTGGGGGAGGAGGAGGCCGCGGCCAGCTCCTTGCCGAGGACCAGGGCCGGGTCCGCCCAGTCCAGTACGGCCGTCTCGCGCGGCCCGCCCCAGACGGAGTCCGCCGCCCAGGCCGCGGCTCCCGTGCCGCCGCCCACGTCCACGTGCGAGGCCGGGGACCAGCCCGGGGCGGCCTCGGCGAGCCCGTCCAGGGCGGACCGTACGGCCTCGAAGGTGGCGGGCATCCGGTACGCCGCGTACGCGGCCACGTCGGAGCGGTTGCGCAGGACCGGGGTGTCGGTCGGGATCTGGCCGCGGTAGTTGGCGATCAGCCGCTCCACGGCGGCCGTGGCCTGCTTCTGCGGGAGGCCTTCGAGCAGCCCGGCGAGGGCGCTGCGCAGGGTTTCGGCGGTGGTGGTGGCGGTGTCGTTCACCCGCCAAGTTTACGGGGCGGGGGACGGGCCCGGACCGGGGCCGAAGCCCCGGCCCGGACCCGGACGGTCAGCTCGCCGTCGCGGTCGCCGTCGCCGTCGGCGGGCTGGTCCGCCACGGGCGGCACAGGGCGACGAAGCAGAGGACCGACAGGAAGGCGCAGGCGGCCTGGACCAGGGCCATCGGTACCGCCGTGTCCTCGCCCGCGATGCCGACCAGGGGGGAGGCCACGGCTCCGACCAGGAAGGAGGAGGTGCCGAGCAGGGCGGAGGCCGAGCCGGCCGCGTGCGGGGCGCGCATCAGGGCCTGCGCGTTGGTGTTGGGCAGCACCAGGCCCATGGCGGACATCAGGACGAACAGTCCGGCGCAGATCGCGAAGAGCCCGACCTCGCCGAAGACCCCGGCGGTCATGAGGAGCAGGGCGACCGAGGCGGCCGTGATGACCGCGAGCCCGTACCCCAGGACCTTGTCCAGGCTGACCCGGCCGACCAGTAGCTTGCCGTTGATCTGGCCCACCGCGATCAGGCCGAGGGAGTTGACGCCGAACAGCAGGCTGAAGGTCTGGGCCGAAGCACCGTAGATCTCCTGCACGACGAACGGCGAGGCGGAGATGTACGCGAACAGCGCCGCGAAGGCGAAGCCGCCGGCCAGCGTGTAGCCGGCGAAGACGCGGTCGGCGAACAGTCCGCGCATGGTCCGCAGCGCGGCGCCGACGCCGCCGGTCTGGCGCCGTTCGGGCGGCAGGGTCTCGCCGAGCTTGCGCCAGACCAGGAGGGTCAGCAGGGCCCCCACGACGGTGAGGACGACGAACACCCCGCGCCAGTCGGCGAAGCGCAGCACCTGGCCGCCGATGAGCGGGGCGATGATCGGCGCCACGCCGGATATGAGCATCAGGGTGGAGAAGAACCGGGCCATCTCGACCCCGTCGTACAGATCGCGTACGACGGCCCGCGCGATCACGATCGCGGCGGCGCCGGCCAGGCCCTGGAGCAGCCGGAAGGCGATCAGCAGCTCGACGGTCGGGGCGAAGGCGCAGATGGCGGTGGCCAGGACGTAGACGACCATGCCGATGAGCAGGGGGCGGCGGCGGCCCCACTTGTCGCTCATCGGGCCGATCACCAGCTGACCGAGGGCCATGCCGGCGAGGCAGGCGGTGAGGGTGAGCTGGACGGTCGCGGCCGGGCTGTTCAGGACCTTGGTCACCGTCGGCAGGGCCGGCAGGTACATGTCCATGGACAGCGGGGGGAGGGCGGTGAGTCCGCCGAGGATGAAGGTGACGAGCAGTCCCGTCCGGCGGGCGGCCGTCAGGGGAGGTGTGGTGGTGAGGGGGGAGGGATTCGCGGGTGACGAATCCTTCGAGGGCGCTGTCGCGTGGCCTCGCTCCGGCATACGGAACTCCAGTCTTTTTATCGTGTCTTCACACCCCCTGATCACCCCATGTTCTCAGCAATCGGAACGTCCCGGAGCCGATGCGCCGTGTGACGTAGCCTGCGGCCCCATGAACGCACGCGTGAAGCAGATCGCCGTAGTGACCGGAGCCGGATCCGGGATCGGCCGTTCCGTGGCCCTCACCCTCGCCGCCGCCGGATGGGCCGTGGCGGTGGCCGGCCGCAGGAGCGGGCCGCTGGAGGAGACCGCCGAGGCCGCCAGGGCCGCCCACCCGGACGCCGAGGTGCTCTGCGTCCGGGCCGACGTCAGCGACCCGGACGACGTGGCCGCACTGTTCGAGACCGTCCGGGAGCGCTACGGGCGGGTCGACCTGCTCTTCAACAACGCGGGCACCTTCGGCCCGGCCGGCGTCGCGCTGGAGGACATCTCCTACGAGGCCTGGCGCTCGGTGGTCGACGTCAACCTCACCGGCTCCTTCCTCTGCGCGCAGGCGGCCTTCCGGGTGATGAAGGCCCAGGACCCGCAGGGCGGCCGCATCATCAACAACGGCTCCATCTCGGCGCACGTGCCCCGGCCGAACTCGATCGCGTACACCGCGACCAAGCACGCCATGACCGGCCTGACGAAGTCCCTGTCGCTGGACGGACGTCCGTACGGGATCGCGTGCGGGCAGATCGACATCGGCAACGCGGCCACCGAGATGACCGAGCGGATGCAGACCGGGATCACGCAGGCCAACGGACAGCTCGCGGTGGAGCCCGTCATGGACGCGGCCGACGTGGCGCGCACGGTGCTGCACATGGCGGAGCTCCCGCTCGGGGCGAACGTGCAGTTCGCGACGGTGATGGCGACCGCGATGCCCTACATCGGGCGCGGCTGACCCGTTGCGCACCCGGCCCGGGGCCCGCTTCCGAGGCCCTCCTCGGGCCCGCCCGCTCTCGACCTGCGAAAACGCACCGGATCCGGGAATGCGGGCCACGGGGGGCGCCGTTGAGTCGATCATGACTGACGTACTGCGCTACACCGCCTTCTCCGACGACCCGGCCGGCGGCAACCCCGCCGGTGTCGTCCTCGACGCCGCGGGCCTCGACGAGGCCGCCATGCTGAAGATCGCCGCCGAACTGGGCTACAGCGAGACGGCCTTCCTCACCGCCCCGCCCGAGGGCCTGGGCGGGGAGCCGGGCAGGGCCTTCACCGTGCGCTACTTCAGCCCCAAGGCGGAGGTCCCCTTCTGCGGGCACGCCACCGTGGCCACCGCCGTGGCCCTGGGCGAGCGGATCGGCCCGGGCGAGCTGGTCCTCGCGACCCGCGCGGGCACGGTGCCGGTGTCGGTGACCCGGGAGGACCCGGTGACCCGGGAGGACCCGGTGACCCGGGAGGACCCGGTGACCCGGGAGGACGGGGCGGGCGGCCTGCGCGCCACCCTGACCAGCGTCGAACCGCACACCGAGGACCTGGACCCGGCCGACCTCGCCGAGGCCCTGGCCGCGCTGGACTGGCCGGCCGCCGACCTGGACCCGGCGTTCCCGCCGCGGATCGCCTACGCCGGAGCCCGCCACCTGGTGCTCGGCGCCGCCACCCGCGCCCGGCTCGCGGACCTCGCCTACGACTTCGACCGGCTGGAGGCGCTGATGCTGCGCCTCGACCTCACCACCGTGCAGCTCGTCCACCGGGCGGGCCCGGCGGAGTTCCACGTACGCAACCCCTTCCCGGTCGGCGGCGTCGTCGAGGACCCGGCGACCGGCGCGGCCGCGGCCGCCTTCGGGGCGTACGCCCGCGAGCTCGGCCTCGTCCCGGACGAAGCCGTCCTGACCCTCCACCAGGGCGCCGACATGGGCCGCCCCGGCGTGCTCACCGTCGAGCTGCGCTCCGGCGACACCCGGGTCCGGGTGGGCGGAGCGGGCGCGCTGATCCCGTAGTGCGGCCAAACGGTGGAGGCCGCGCGGACCAGGTCCGCGCGGCCTCCACCGGCATCCGTCAGGAGCTGCTCGGCGCGGACTCGGGCTCCGGCTTCGGCTCCGTGCGCTTGACCAGCGACGGCGCCAGGAACAGGGCGAGCACCGGGACCAGGTACAGGGCCCACACGATGACCTGGAGCACGGTCGGGTCCGGCTGGAAGTTGAAGGTGCCCTTGAGCAGGGTCCCGTACCAGCTGTCCGGCGGGATCGTCTCGCTGATGTCGAAGGCCTTGTTGTTCAGCCCCGGCAGGAAGTCGGCCTCCTGGAGGTCGTGGACGCCGTACGCGAGCACGCCCGCGGCGACCACGACCAGCATGGCGCCGGTCCACGTGAAGAACTTCGACAGGTTGATCCTCAGCGCGCCCCGGTAGAACAGCCAGCCCAGCAGGATCGACGATCCGATGCCGAGCAGCACGCCGATCAGCGGGCCCGCGCCGTCACCGGCCGCGTGCACCGAGCGCCACACGAACAGCGAGGTCTCCAGGCCCTCCCGGCCGACGGCCAGGAACGCCGTCGCCACCAGCGCGCCGGTGCCCATCGAGAGGGCCGCGTCGAGCTTGCCGTGGAGCTCCGCCTTCAGGTGCCGCGCGGTGCGCTTCATCCAGAAGACCATCCAGGTGACCAGGCAGACCGCGACGATCGACAGGGTGCCGCCGATCGCCTCCTGTGCCGTGAAGGTCAGTTCCTGCGTGCCGAATTCGAGGCCGGCGCCGAAGGCCAGGGACAGGGCGGCGGCCAGGCCGACGCCCAGCCACAGCGGCCCCAGCTTGGCCTTGTTCCCGGTCTTGACCAGGTAGGCGATGAGGATGCAGACGACGAGGCTGGCTTCCAGCCCCTCGCGCAGCCCGATCAGATAGTTGCTGAACACTTCGGTTCTCCCGGTCCCTTACGCGAACAGCGTCCGGCCCCACCAGTCGTCCTTGTCGCGGACGCCCGGCGGGACGGCGAAGACGGCCGAACCCACGTGCTGGATGTATTCGTTGAGGACGTCGGACTTCGCCAGGCTGCGCTGCACCGGGACGAAGCCCGTGCGCACGTCGCGCTGGTAGGCGAGGAAGAACAGGCCCGCGTCGAGCCGGCCCAGTCCGTCCGTGCCGTCGGTGAAGGAGTAGCCGCGGCGCAGCATCATCGCGCCGTTGTTGGTGTCCGGGTGCGCGAGACGGACGTGCGCCTGCGGCTTCATCGCCTTCAGGAACGGCTCGTCGCGCTCCTTGGACTTGCCGACGGGGGCACCCTCGCCCTTGTCGCGGCCGAAGATGTCCTCCTGCTCACCCAGGGACGTGCGGTCCCACGTCTCGATGTTCATCCGGATCCGGCGCGCCACGAGGTACGAGCCGCCGGTCAGCCAGTCGCTGCCGTCGCCGGCGCCGACCCACACGTGCTTGTCCAGGGCGGCCTCGTCGGTGCCCGAGATGTTCCGGGTGCCGTCCTTGAAGCCCATCATGTTGCGCGGGGTCTGCTCGTCGGGCGTGGTCGAGGAGGTCTTGCCGAAGCCCAGCTGCGACCAGCGCACGGCCGTCTTGCCGAAGCCGATGCGGGCGAGCTGGCGGATGGCGTGCACCGCGACCTGCGGGTCGTCGGCGCAGGCCTGCACGCACAGGTCGCCGCCGGAGCGGGCCAGGTCGAGGTTGTCGCCGGGAAAGAGCTCCAGGTCGATCAGGGCGCCGGGGCGCTTGCCCTCCAGGCCGAAGCGGCCCTTGGCGAACAGGTCCGGCCCGAAACCGATGGTCAGGGTGAGGCGGGAGGCCTTGAGACCCAGCGCCTCGCCCGTGTCGTCCGGCGGGGCCTCGGGGAGGCCGCCGTAACCGCCCTCGCCGACCGGATGTCCGGCCGTCATCAGCCGGGCCGCCTCGGTCCAGTCCTTGAGGAGCCGGACCAGTTCGGCGCGGTCCTTCGTCTTCACGTCGAAGGCGGCGAAGTGCAGGCGGTCCTGGACGGCACTGGCGATGCCGGCCTGGTGCTCACCGTGGAACGGCACGGCCGCGCCGGCCGAGGCCGCCGAGACCAGGTCGGGGCCCGAGTTCAGGGCGATGGCCGTACCGCCGGCCGCCGCCGCGCCGAGCGCGAGGCCCGCGCCGCCCCAGCCGAGGACGGCCCGGCGCGAGGGCGCACCCGAGCCCGGGACCGTCTGCTCCGGCGCGCCTTCGGGCGCGACGAGCGCGTCGCCCTGTGCGGGCTGCTGCCCGGACACCGACTCGCTCATGTGAGGTTCTCCCGCCTGCTCTGCTGTTCCGGAGTTACTTCGCGGCCGCGGCGGCGAGCTTCGAAAGCGGCTCGGCCAGCGCGTTGACGCCGTCGGAGAGCTCCTTGCGCTCGGCCTCGCCGACCTTGTCGTACGAGACGAACTCGTAGGCGGCCTTGTTCGGGCGGTACTTCTCCAGCAGGTTGTTCAGCGCGGCGAACTGCTTGTCCAGCTCGGCGGTGAGCGCGGGGTCGGTCGTGGAGGTGACCGGCTTCAGCAGCTCGTACGCCTTCTCCGCACCCTCGACGTTGGCCTTGAAGTCGACCAGGTCGGTGTGGCTGTAGCGCTCTTCCTCACCCGTCACCTTGCCGGTGGCGACCTCGTCGAGGAGCTCCTTGGCGCCGTTCGCCATCGAGGTGGGGGTGATCTCCGCCTGGCCGACCTTCTTCTGCCACACGGCCAGGTCGGCCATCAGGGTCTCGGCGAGCTTCTTGTCCGCGTCGTCGATCTTGTTGCCCTCGAAGAGGGACTTCTCCAGCTTGTGCCAGCCGGTCCAGTCCTTCTCCGGGTCCTGGCCGGCCTCCAGGCCGTCCTCGCGGAGGTCGACCTTCGGGTCGATGTCGCCGAAGGACTCGGCGACCGGCTCGGTGCGCTCCCAGCCGATGCGCGAGGGGGCGTACGCCTTCTTCGCGGCCTCGACGTCGCCGGCCTTGACCGCGTCCGCGAAGGCCTGCGCCTTGGGGATGGTCTCGTCGGCCTGCTCCTGCACGTACTTGCGGTACGCGGCGACCGCGGCGTCGGCCTCGGGGCTGCGCTTCACGGCGGCGCCCCCGCCGGTGGCCTTGACCTGCTGGCGGATGCCGTCGCCCTTCATGCCGGGCTTGCAGGCGATCTCGTAGTCGCCCGCCTTGAGCTCGGCGGTGATGGTGGCCTTGGTGCCGGGGCCGATGTTCTCGCGCTCGGTGACGATGCGGTCGTCGGGGAACAGGACGTAGAGCTCGGTGACCTTGGAGCCCTTGTTCTCGACCTCGATGGTGACCTTGCCCGCGGGGAACTCCTTGAGGGAGACCTCGCAGGCGGAGTCGGAGGCCGCCACCTTGATGGTGCCGTCGCCGGACGCGTCGCTCTTCTCGGAGCAGCCGGTGACCGCGGTGAGGGCGGCCGCGACGGCTGCCGCGGTGACGACGGTGAGGCGGACGGGGCGCATGGGGGGCTCCTGGCGGTCTGGCGTTCGGCAGACGACCGCCCCGATCGGGTGGGGGCGGCCGGTGAGGCGGACCTAACTTAACCGAGGCTTACCTGACCCATACCCGCGCGTCCAGTGATACGGCCCACACATTCCGGGGCCGGACACGGGGCCGTCACGGGCGCCCCACGCCACCCCCATGTGCGGGTCAAGCCGAGGTCAAGCCCGGGCGACCGGTCCGTACGGCGGACTGCTCTCCTGCGGGCGGCTCCGGCTCGCCGTCCCGTACGGGGACCACCAGCGGCGCCCCGGTGCGCGGGTGCGGGAGCACCTCCACCGGCTGGCGGTAGACCCGGCTCAGCAGCCCGTCCTCGAACACCTCCGCGGGCGGGCCGTCCACCGCGATCCGGCCGTCGTGCAGCACGGCGACCCGGTCCGCGTACGCCGCCGCCAGGCCCAGGTCGTGCAGGACCACGACGACCCCGTCCCCGGCCGCCGCCCGCTCCCGGCAGATCCGCAGCACCAGTTCCTGGTGGCGCAGGTCCAGCGCCGCCGTCGGCTCGTCCAGCATCAGCAGCGGGGCACCCTGGGCCAGTACGCGGGCCAGCGCGACCCGGGCCCGCTCGCCGCCCGAGAGCCCCGAGAACGGGCGGGCCGCGAAGCCCGTCACCTCGGTGGCGGCCATGGCGGCGGCCACCGCCTCCTCGTCGGAGCCAGCCGCCTCGGTGCCCGCCCAGGGGGCGCGGCCCATCCGTACGACGTCCTCCACGGGGAAGGGGAAGGCCAGTTCGGCCGATTGGGGGAGCACCGCCCGGCGCAGGGCCAGCTCGGGGGCGGCCCAGTCGCCCATCGGCCGGCCGTCGATCCGCACCTCCCCGGAGGCGGCCGGCAGGTCCCCGGACAGGGCCGCCAGCAGCGTGGACTTGCCCGCGCCGTTCGGCCCGACCAGGGCCAGCACCTCCCCGGCCCGCACGGTCAGCCCGATCCCGGCGAGCACCTCGCGCCCGCCGAGCCGAACGCGCAGGTCCGTTGCCTCGGCGAGCGGCGCGCCCGGGGCGGGCCGGGCGGGCACGGTGCGCCCGTTTCCGCGCAGGCGGAGTGCGGCGAGGCCGGAACGCAGCCGGACGCTCATGCCCAGCCTCCTTGCTTGCGGCGGGTGCGGCGCAGCAGCCAGAAGAAGAACGGGCTGCCGAGCAGGGCGGTCAGGACGCCGAGCGGCAGTTCGGCGGGCTGGGCGAGGGTCCGGGCGGCCAGGTCCCCGGCGACCAGCACCACGGCTCCGGCGAGCGCGCTGCCGGGCACCAGGAAGCGGTGGCCCGGACCGTTGGCCATGCGCAGCAGGTGCGGCACGAGCAGCCCGACGAAGGTGATGATCCCGGCCACGGCCACGGCCGCCGCCGTCAGCAGCGCGACGACCAGGATCAGCGCGAGGCGCAGCCGCTCCACGTCGACGCCGAGGTGACGGGCGGGACGCTCGCCGAGGGACAGCAGGTCCAGCTTGCGCGCGTAGAAGGGGGCGATCAGGAGGCCGGCGAGGGCGCAGGGCAGGACGGCCAGCACCTTGGGCCAGGTGGCCTGGGCGAGGGAGCCGAGCTGCCAGAAGGTGATCTGGTTCACCTGGCCGCTGTCCGCGAAGAAGATGAACAGGCCGATCAGGGCGCCCGCGAAGGCGTTGACGGCGATGCCGGTCAGGATGAGGGTGACCACCTCGGTCCGGCCGCCGTTGCGGGACAGCAGGTACACGGCTCCGACGGTGATCAGCCCCGCGAGGAACGCGCAGGCGGTGATGGTCCAGTTGCCGAAGAAGCTCAGGCCCAGCCCGATCGCGGCGACCGCGCCGACGGCCGCGCCCGCCGAGATCCCGATGACCCCGGGCTCGGCCAGCGGATTGCCGAACACCCCCTGCATCAGCGCCCCGGCGCAGCCGAGGGCGGCCCCGACGAGCAGGGCGAGGACCACGCGGGGCAGCCGTACGTTCCACAGCACGCTCTCCCCGACCCGGTCGAGGGCGGCGCCCCCGAGGCCGAGGCGGTGCTGCACCGACCCGATCACCTCCCCGAGCGGGATCTCGTACGCCCCCACTCCGGCGGAGACCAGAGCGAGCAGGACGAGGACGGAGGCCAGCGCGCCGGTGAGCCAGGCGGAACCCCACCGCCGCCGGGGCGGTGCGCCGGCGGCGGTGGGCAGGGCCCGGGACGCCGCCCGCCCGGGAGCGGGAAGGGGGTCCGCTCCGGGCGGCGTCCCGGGGGCTCGGTCGTACTTGAGGGACACGTCAGGAGGCCTTGCCGTAGAGCTGGGTGATGAGGGAGGTCAGCACCTGGTCGGTGCGCGGACCGTAGTTGAGCAGCACCCCGTCGTCGACGGTGACCACCCGCCGGTCCATGCCCGCCGGGGTCTGGGCCACGCCCGGGATCTTGACCAGCCCGTCCACGCCGCCGACGGACTCCAGGCCCTTGGCCATGACCAGGATGGCGTCGGGCGCGGCGGCCGCCAGGGCCTCGCTCGTGATCGGGGTGAAGTCCTTGCCGAGCCCCGACTCCGGGCCGGTGTCCACCGCGCCGGCCGCTTCGAGCAGGGAGCCGGCGCCGGAGTCGGAGCCGCCCATCAGGTAGACGGAGGCGGTGCCGCGCAGGTAGAGGAAGGCCACGCGCGGCTTCTTGCCCGAGGCGGGCAGGGCCTTGCGGGCGGCGGCGATGCGGTCGGCGGTGCGCTGGTTCAGCTGCGCGCCGGCCTCCTTGACGCCCAGCGCGGCGGCGACGGTGTCGGTCCGCTTCGCCACGTCGTCCAGGGACTTGGCCGGGGCCACCACGAGCAGCGGGACGCCGGCGTCGCGGATCTGCTGGATCGCCTCGGCGGGGCCGGAGGTGGTCTCGGCCAGCACCAGGGTCGGACGCAGCGACAGCACGCTCTCGGCGGAGACGTCGTGGCCCCGCGTCACCACGGGCAGGTCCGCCGCCTGTTCGAAGGTGGCGGTGATGTCCTTGGCGACGACCTTGGGGCCGAGTCCGAGGGTGTACACGATCTCGTTGAGGCCGCCCGTCAGCGGGATCACCCGCTCCGCCGAGGTGACGGTGACGGGCACGCCGTCCGCCGAGGCCACGGTCGCCGGGAGCGCGGGCGCGGGCGCCTGCGCGAGCGGCTCCACCCGGTCCGGGAGGGCCGGGGCTCCGGCTCCGGCGGTGGGGGAGGGGGCGGCCGTACCTCCGCAGGCGCTCACGCCGAGCGCCAGGACCACGGAGGTCAGGGCGACGGCGAAGCGGGACACGCGGGTTGACGCGGCGGGCGTAGGCACGAAGGCACCGTCCTGATCGTCCGACTGGGAGTTGGGCCCGGATCTCGTGGTTCCGGAGGTTCCGGAGGTTCCGAAGCTTCCGGGGGTCCCGAAGCTTCCGGGGGCCAGGGGGGTTTCACACCCGGCCGAACGTAGCTTAGGTTAGCCTAACCTGGCTCGCTAGACCCTGGAGGGGACATTCATGTCCGCTGGACCCGCCCGTGCTTCCGCCGTCGCCCTGCTGGCGACCCTGGCGGCCCTGCTGGGAGCCCTGCTTCCGGCGACCGCCGCCCAGGCGGCGGGCCGCACCGTGGAGGGCGGCCGACTTGACTGGGGCATCAAATCCTCCTTCCAGAGTTATGTCACCGGGCCGGTGGCGAAGGGTGGGTTCAAGCTGAAGAACGGAGCCGCCACCGCGGGCGGCAGCCTGTTCCGCTTCCACTCCGCCAGCGGCTCCTACGACCCGGACAGCGGCGCCCTGCAGGCCTCCTTCAGCGGCGGCGTCACCTTCCAGGGCCACCAGAAGCCGGACGGCACCTACGAGCTCGACATGAGCGTCAGCCGCCCCACCGTCAAGATCAGCGGCGGCAGCGGCACCCTCTACGTGGACGTCTCCAGCAAGGCCAAGGAGGGCGGAGCGGTCACCACCGCCTCCCAAGTCCCCTTCGCCGAGCTGGGCCTGGGCGGGGTGAACATGAAGGGCGGCGGCAGCCCGATCGCCCTCGCCAACATCCCGGCCACCCTCACCGAGCAGGGCGCCAAGGCCTTCGCCGGCTACTACGCCGCGGGCGCGCAGCTCGACCCGGTCTCGCTCTCCGTGGACGTGAAGGCCGCGGCGGCCGAGCAGACCGCCTCGCCGTCGCCGAGCACCCCGGCCGCGCAGAACCCGCAGGCTTCCCAGACCCCGCGGGCCGGCGGGGCGTTCACCGACGCCGCCGTCGACTGGGGGGTGCGGCGCACCTTCCGCGAGTACGTTTCCGGCTCCATCGGCCAGGGCAAGTGGGAACTGGCCGAAGGCGCCCAGGACGGCGGCGCGCTGTTCCGCTTCCCGCAGGGCAAGGGCGCGTACGACGCCGCGAAGGGCACCCTTGACGCCGCCTTCGCCGGCTCCGTGCACTTCACCGGGGCGCACCTGGACCTGAAGCTCGGAGCGGTCACGGCCAAGGTGGAGAACGGCAAGGGCGTGCTCTCCGCCGACGTCACCACGGGCGCGGGCACCAAGCCCGCCGTCCCGCTCGTCGAGTTCGACGCCAAGGGCCTCAAGACCGAAGGCGGCCTCGTCACCCTCACCGAAGCCCCGGCCACGCTGACGGAGGGCGGAGCCGCCGCCTTCAACTCCATGTACAAGCCGGGCACGGAGATGGACCCGGTCTCCCTCGCCATCGCCCTCGACGGAGCCGCGAAGCTCCCGGCCCTCCCGGACCTCGGCTCCACGGCCACCCCGGCCGCCCCGCCGGCCCCGGCTCCGGCGGCCGCCACGAAGCCGGACGCATCCTCGAACACCGGCCTGTACGCCGCCCTCGCGGTGGCCGTCCTACTCCTCGCGGGCGGAGCGGCCTTCCTGCTCCCGCGCAACCGCCGCCGCGGCGAAGCCACCGCGACCCCGGCCCCGGGCGCGGCTTCGGCCCCGGCTTCGGCTCCGGCTCCGGCTCCGGGCGCGGCCCCGGCTCCGGCTCCGGGCGCGGCCCCGGCCCCGGCTCCGGGTGCGGACCCGGCTCCGGCCCCGGCCCCGGCCCCGGCTCCGGCTCCGGGCGCGGCCCCGGCCCCGGCTCCGGGTGCGGACCCGGCTCCGGCCCCGGCCCCGGCCCCGGCCCCGGCTCCGGCTCCGGCTCCGGCCCCGGCCCCGGGCACCGGAACTCCGGCCGCTCCGGCCCCCGGGAACGCCGACTCCCCGGACTCCCCGGGGGCCGACGGGGCCGCTCCGCGCGGCTGACCGGCACCCCGAACCCGTACCGCCCGCACCCGCAGGGCCCCGCGCCACCCCGCTGTGCGGGCCGGGCTCATCCGAACCCGCCCGGCTCGCAAGCCCCGTACCGCGCTCACGCGCAACCCCCGCACCACCGCACAAGCCCCGCAGGGCCCCGCCAGGGCTCGGCTTCGCCGTGCCTTCGCGCGCCCCGCCGCGCACTCCTTCTCCTCCTCCACCCCCCTTTCAGGAGACCCGCCATGTCATCGATCCGCCGTCCCGCCGTCCTCGCCGCCGCCGTGGCCACCTCCGCCGCGATGGCCGCCACCGCCTTCGTCCTGCCCGCCACCGCCACCGCCGCCGCCGCCGAGGCCGGCACCGCACCCGCCGCCTCCGTGGCGCAGGGCGCCCCGGCCACGATCCCGGTCATCGGCGGCACCCTCGACTGGGGCGTGCTGGAGAGCTACCGCACCTACGTGACGACCATCGCCCAGGGCGAGATCACCGTCGCGGGCGGCGCGAAGAAGACCGCCAAGGGCTTCACCTTCGGCTCCGCCACCGGCGAGTACGACCCGGCCACCCACCTCGTGACCGCCGCCTTCAAGGGCAGCGTCACTTTCACGTCGGCCGCGCACCGCTTCGAGGTGAAGCTCGCGAACCCGCGCATCGACACCGGCAAGAAGCTGCTGATCATCGACGTCACCCGGGACGGCGTGCTCACCAAGAGCGTCCCCTTCGCGAAGGTCGCCTTCGGCGGCCAGTCGATGGCCGACCTGGGCACCACGCTGACCGCCGACGCCGCGAAGCTCCTCGGCTCGGACAGCTACAGCGGCAAGGCGGGCGACCCGCTGACGGCCGTACTGAAGTTCCCGTCGCAGCCCACCAAGAGCCCGTCCCCCTCCGCGAGCCCGACGAAGACGCCCACCTCGTCGCCCTCCGCCTCCCCGACGAAGCCGGTCCCGACCAAGCCCGCACCGTCGAAGCCCGCCTCCCCGACCCCCTCCGCCCCCTCCGCCTCCACCAGCTCCCCGGCGGCCGGCGGCCCGCAGAAGATCCTCGGCGGCAAGCTGACCTGGGGCGTCAAGGAGTCCTTCCGCAAGTACGTCCAGCGCGCGGGCGGCACCGTCACCCCGGCGGGCGGAGCGGTCGCGAACGGCGACAGCTTCGCCTTCGGCGGCGGCAAGGGCACCCTCGAAACCAAGGCGCGGAAGCTGAACGCCACCTTCGCGGGCAACCTGCGCTTCCAGTACGCGGGCCACGGCATCGACATGACCTTCGGCAACGTCCGCGTCAACGCCCAGGGCGACAAGGGCACCCTGGTCCTGGACGTGAAGACGGCCGCCGGGGTCAAGGCGAACATCCCCTTCGCCACGCTCGACCTCTCGAAGGCCGACTACAAGACCAAGAACGGCGTGCTCACCCTGAACGGCGTGCGCACCGCGCTCACGGCCGAGGGCTCCGCGGCCTTCGCCAACTCCACCACCGGCTCGATGTACCCGGTGGGCACCCGGGCGGACGACGTCAACCTGACGGTCTCCGTGGACAAGGACGCCGTCCTGCCCCCGGCCGGCACCGGCACCGGCACCCCGGCCGGCACCGGCACCGGCACCCCGGCCGGCACCGGCACCGGCACCCCGGCCGGCACCGGCACCGGCACCGGCACCGCCGGAGGCGGCGGCACGGTCGGCGGCGGCCTCGCCGCCACCGGCGCCGAGATCCCGGCCGACGCCCTGCTCGGCTCCGCCGCCATCATCGCCGCGGGCGCGGGCGCGGTCTTCTTCGCGCGCAGGCGCCGCACGGCCCAGAACTGACCCGTGCTTCAATGCCCGCGTGAACGATCTCGACGTCCTGAGGGTCTTCTGCGCGGGTGACGGCAGCCACGGCAACACGCTCGGCGTCGTACGCGACGGCCGGACCTGTCCCGACGACGCGTCGCGGCAGGCGCTGGCCGCCGAACTCGGCTACAGCGAGACGGTGTTCGTCGACGATCCCGAGCGCGGGATCGTCGACATCCGCACCCCCGGCACCCGGATGTCCTTCGCCGGGCACCCGTTGGTCGGGGTCGCGTGGCTGCTCGACATCGAGGAGCTCCAGCCCCCGGCGGGCGCCGTATGGGCGCGCGACGACGGGGAGTTCACCTGGATCACCGCCCGGCCCGAATGGGTCGAGGGCAAGCGCACCGAGCAGTACGCCGACGCCGCCGCGGTGGACGCGCTGCCCGGCCCGCCGCCGGGCGAGGGCTGGCTGTACGCCTGGGCCTGGGAGGACAAGGCCGCGGGCCGGATCAGGGCCCGCGGTTTTCCGCGCCGCCCCGACGGGACGATCACCGAGGACGAGGCCACGGGCTCGGCGGCGATCGTCCTGACGGCCGAGCTGAACCGCGCCCTGAACATCACCCAGGGCGCCGGCTCCCAGATCCTCACGGCCCCGGCCCCGGACGGCACGGTAGAGATCGGCGGCCGCGTCCGCTTCGCCCCATCCGGCCTCGCCGGCGGCACATCCGGCCTCGCCCGGGGGCACCTCCCGGCGGTAGCCGGGGGAGTGTGAGGCGCGGGGTCCGGGGCGGAGCCCCAGGAGCCCGGGGCGCAGCCCCCGCGCCGGAGACGGCCGTGCCCCGGGGGAGCGCAGCCCGGAAGGGGGGTGGGCCCGATGGGCCCACCCCCCTTCCCCGTTCAGCCCGCCGCAGGCGCTACGCGCTCAGCGGGAACTGCTCGCCCAGCTCGCGGAAGACCGCGCCGTTGAAGTCGAAGGCGCGCTTGCACTCGTCGATGATGCGCTGCTTCTCCAGGTCGTCCGCGGCGATCGTGTCCAGCAGCTCGCGGTAGGTCCGCTTGAAGGCGGCCGGGTTGGAGATGTCCGCGAAGACGTAGAAGCGGACGCCGTCGCCCTTGCGCTCGAAGCCCCAGGTCCGCTCCGCCTTGTCGCGGATGATCTGGCCGCCGGAGAGGTCGCCCAGGTAGCGGGTGTAGTGGTGGGCCACGTACCCGCCCGGCCAGGAGGCGGCGCACTCGGCGACGCGGGCCGCGTAGGCCTCGGTGGCGGGCAGCGCGACCAGGCTCTCGCGCCATGCGGGGCCCCGCAGGTGGGCCAGGTCCCGCTCGATCTCGGCGAGGCGCATCAGCTCGGGCCGTATGAACGGCCCGGCCACGGCGTCGTTCCTGAGGGCCTCCGCGGCATCCTCCAGGGCCTTGTACACGAACCACAGCTGCTCGGTGTAGCGGGTGTAGGCGTCCACCCCGAGACGGCCGCCCAGCAGGTCGCTCATGAAGGTCGAGGTCTCCGCCTCGGTGTGCTGCTCGTGCGAGGCGACACGGATGACGGTCGAGAAGGCGTCCAAGGCGGACCTCCGAGAAATCGGAAGAAAAGGGAGGAGCAGGTGTGGCGGCCGTGCCGCCACACCCGATCCTCCTTCTTAGGCTTACCTAAGTCAATATGTTCCCGACGTCTTGTCGGTAAAAACCTCCGCGAGGTGTTTTCCCCGGATCAGGGCAGCGTGAGGATCTCCGCCCCGGTGTCCGTGACCACCAGCGTGTGCTCGAACTGCGCGGTCCGCTTGCGGTCCTTCGTGACCACCGTCCAGCCGTCCTCCCACATGTCGTACTCGTGGGTGCCCAGGGTCAGCATCGGCTCGATGGTGAAGGTCATCCCGGGCTCGATGACGGTGGTGGCGTGCGGGCTGTCGTAGTGCGGGACGATCAGGCCGGAGTGGAAGGACGAGTTGATCCCGTGACCGGTGAAGTCCCGGACCACGCCGTAGCCGAAGCGCTTCGCGTACGACTCGATGACCCGGCCGATGATGTTGATCTGCCGGCCCGGCCTGACGGCCTTGATGGCCCGGTTCAGGGCCTCGCGGGTGCGCTCCACGAGCAGGCGCGACTCCTCGTCCACGTCACCGCACAGGTACGTGGCGTTGTTGTCGCCGTGCACCCCGCCGATGTAGGCGGTCACGTCGAGGTTGACGATGTCGCCGTCCCGCAGGACGGTCGAGTCGGGGATCCCGTGACAGATCACCTCGTTGAGCGAGGAACACAGCGACTTGGGGAAACCGCGGTAGCCCAGCGTCGAGGGGTAGGCACCGTGGTCGCACATGTACTCGTGGGCGACCCGGTCCAGCTCGTCGGTGGTCACCCCCGGCGCGATCAGCTTGGCGGCCTCTTCCATCGCCTGGGCGGCGATCCGGCCGGCGATGCGCATGGCCTCGATGGTCTCGGGCGTCTGCACCTCCGGTCCGGTGTACGGAGTGGGCGCGGGCTTGCCCACGTACTCGGGCCGGCGGATGTTTCCGGGAACGGAACGGACGGGAGTGAGCTCGCCTGGTACGAGCAGCGACTGGCCAGACATACGAGCGAGTGTATCGAGCGGGTATGGGGCAGCATGGCGACAGAGAGAGGAGCCTGACGATGGCCCTGTTCAAGAAGCGCCAGGTGGGCAAACCCGGCGAGTGGTACTACTGCCTGGTCCACAAGAAGGTCGAGGAAGGCCCCGAGTGCCCGGCGAAGGACCGTTTCGGTCCCTACGCGACACCCGAAGAGGCGAACCACGCCATGGAGACCGCGCAGGAGCGCAATCTCGAATGGCAGAACGACCCCAAATGGAACGACAAGACGCGCGAGACAGAGGAAGGCACGGGCACGGCCACCCCGTAGCCGGGCCTACCAGCGGCTGGGCGGCGGCGCGGCCAGCTGGTCGGCCAGCCGCGCCAGCCGGTCACGGAACCGCCGCGGCCCGCGCTGCACCGGCAGGCTGTTCTCCCCGGCCGCCGCGCTGACCAGGTGCTGCACCGTGTCCAGGTCCAGCTCGGCGGCCCCGTCCGGTACGGACAGCACCTCGTGCGCCAGCGTTCCGAGATCCGGGTCCCCGCCGTCCAGGGACAGTACGGTCGCCCCCGCGCGCCGGGCGCCGTGCACCCGCTCCAGCAGCCCGTCCCCGGGCTGCTCCGGAGCCACCACCAGCAGGGTGTGACCGCGCCGGGCCGCCTCCAGCCGGCTCAGGCCGACCGACAGGTGCGGGGCGTCACCGGGCAGCACCTGGTGGCGTACGAGCGTGGGCGCCAGCTCCGGCAGCCCCGACCAGGCGGCCTCGTCGACCAGGTGCGCCGCCAGGTGCCAGGGCTCGTACTGCTCGGTCCCGACCAGCAGCAGGTTGCCGCCGGCCGGAACGACCGACCGCCGCAGCGTCCCGGCGAACCGGCGCGCGGCGCCGGGCCACTCCGTACCGGCGAGCACCTCGCGCAGCAGCGCGACTCTCACGGCGTCCATTCCCGCATCTTCGCAGGGATCTATGGGAAGAAGTGCGGAACGCCGGAGTTCGCCGGATTGTCGGTAGCGGTCGGTAGCGGTCGGTAGCGGTCGGTAGCGGTCGGTAGTCCGAGATCCGGGCATTCGACCTCGGCTTGGTGAGAAGCCCCGCCCTCGAGGGCGGGGAGGAGTCACATCGGCATCCTGCTGCACCAAAAACGGGCGCCTCCTACCCCTTCTCGCCGGCGCCCGTCCCTTCGACTGTTGTCTACTCGGCAGTACCCTCGCCCCCATGACCTCCACAGACAGCACGCAGCAGCCCGCGCAGGCCCCCGCGCAGGCCCCCGCGAAGGCCCCTGCCAAGGACCCGTGGGACCTCCCCGACGTCTCCGGCCTCGTCGTAGGCGTCCTCGGCGGCACCGGCGACCAGGGCCGGGGCCTCGCCTACCGGCTCGCCCGCGCCGGCCAGAAGGTGATCATCGGCTCCCGCGCCGCCGACCGCGCGCGGACCGCCGCCGACGAGCTCGGCCTCGGGGTGGAGGGCGCGGACAACGCCGAGTGCGCGCGCCGCAGCGACATCGTGATCATCGCGGTGCCGTGGGAGGGTCACGCCAAGACCCTGGAATCGCTGCGCGAGGACCTCGCCGGCAAGCTCGTCGTCGACTGCGTCAACCCGCTCGGCTTCGACAAGCAGGGCGCCTACGCCCTCCAGGTCGAAGAGGGCAGCGCCGCCCAGCAGGCCGCCGCCCTCCTCCCGGACTCCCGCGTCACGGCCGCCTTCCACCACCTCTCGGCGGTGCTCCTCCAGGACGAGTCGATCGACGAGATCGACACCGACGTGATGGTCCTCGGCGAGGTCCGCGCCGACACCGACATCGTGCAGGCCCTCGCCGGCCGGATCCCGGGCATGCGCGGCGTCTTCGCGGGCCGCCTGCGCAATGCCCACCAGGTCGAGTCGCTGGTGGCCAACCTGATCTCCACCAACCGCCGCTACAAGGCCCACGCGGGCCTGCGCGTCACGGACGTCTGACCCGCCCGGCCACCCGTCCCGCCACCCCCTCCACGGGGGGCCGCCGGACCGGGTGGCCCGGCGTCCGCTCCGCCCCGCACCCTCAGCCGCGCCGCACCCTCAGCCGTCCGGCACCGTCAGCCGGCCCGCCGCCTCAAGCGCGCCCGCCTCAGCCGCACCCCCCTGCGCGGTGCGTCTCGGGCGAACCGTAGCGGCGGGGGGAGGAAAAGATCACGGGATGGCGGAAATCAGCCGGACGGGAGCACGCCGGGGCATGGGGGACACTGGAGGGGCTTGAACCGCTCAGTGTCTTCGAGGAGCCCCCGCCATGCCCCGCCTTGCCGTGTTCGCCGTCGTCCTCTGCGTCCTCGCCACTGCCGCCGCCGTGGTCTCCTTCGTCGAGGGCAGCCTGCTCGGGATCGTGTGGGTGCTCATGGCGGGCATCACGTCCAACATGGCGTGGTTCTACGTGCGCAAGGCGAAGATCGAGAAGGCCGCGGCAGCGGCCCGCACCGCGGGCTAGGGCTAGGGCTAGGGTTAGGGCGTCTGTTCCGGCTGTCGTCAGGACGCCGTGCAGAAGCCGCTG
This sequence comes from Streptomyces sp. NPDC099050, assembly GCF_044759865.1. NCBI lineage: Bacteria > Bacillati > Actinomycetota > Actinomycetes > Kitasatosporales > Streptomycetaceae > Streptomyces > Streptomyces sp. NPDC099050. The sequence goes on from NZ_JBIWAE010000002.1 coordinate 47,743, forward strand.
GTGTCCTGCCAGAACTGGTAGAGGTCGCGGCCGCAGTAGGCCTCCAGCTCGCTCACGCCCAGTGCGGACAGCACGCCGTACACCGCGTCGAAGAAGTACGCGTTGATCTCCGGGACCCACAGCAGCGCGAAGACGGCCAGCAGGCCGAACGGTGCCAGCGGCGCCACCTGGCGGCGGACCGAGTGGGAGAGCCAGGGCTCGATGATGCCGTAGCCGTCCAGGCCCGGGACCGGCAGGAAGTTCAGGATCGCAGCCGAGACCTGGAGCAGGGCCAGGAAGCCGAGCGCGAAGCGGAACGGGATCGGGACCCCGTCCAGGGCGTTCAGCCAGAACGGGGCCGTGCAGACCGCCGCGAAGGCGACGTTCGTCAGCGGGCCGGCCGCCGAGATGAGGCTGTGCCGCCATCGGCCCTCGATCCGGTCGCGCTCGATGTACACCGCGCCGCCGGGCAGACCCAGGCCTCCCATGATCACGAAGAGGACGGGGAGGACGATGCTGAGCAGCGCGTGCGTGTACTTGAGCGGGTTCAGCGTCAGATAGCCCTTCGCGCCGACGCTGAGGTCGCCGCTGTGCAGGGCGGTACGGGCGTGCGCGTACTCGTGCAGGCACAGGGAGACGATCCAGGCCGCCGTGACGAAGAGGAACACGGCCAGCCCGGTGCTGGCCGCGTACTCCGTCCACACGGCCCACCCCGTGACCGCCATGACGGCGAAGATGCCGAGGAACACGGGACTGATCCGGCGGTCGCCGCGGTCGTGAGTGCTGTACTGGCTACGGTTGCGACTGCCCTGGGAACCCATACGGCGAACCTATCCCGGAGGCGGCGCCCGGGGGAGCTCCGGGCCGGAGACAATGGGCCGGTGCGCTACGCGATGCTCGGCACCACCCAGGCCATCCGCGACGACGGGAGCACGGTCCCCGTCGGCGGAGCGCGGCTGCGCGCGCTCCTGACCGCGCTCGCCCTGCGGCCGGGACGGGCGGTGCCGGCGGGCGCGCTCATCGAAGAGGTCTGGGACGGCGACCCGCCCGCGGACGGCCCGGCGGCGCTCCAGGCGCTGGTGGGGCGGCTGCGCAGGGCCCTGGGGCGCGAGGCGGTGGGCTCCGGGGAGGGCGGCTACTGGCTCGTCGCCGCCCGGGACGACATCGACCTGTACCGCTTCGAGCGGCTCGCGCGCGCCGCGGCGCAGGCCTCCCCGGCGGAGGCGGCCGCCCTGTACGACGAGGCCCTCGCGCTGTGGCGGGGCGAACCCCTGAGCTCCCTGCCGGGTTCCGGTCCGGAGGCCGCCCGCTGGGAGGCGCTACGGCTGGACGCGCGCCGGGGCCGCCTGCACGCGGCGCTGGAGCTGGGGGAGGCGGAGCGGGTCCTGCCGGAGCTGACCGCGCTGTGCGCGGAGCTGCCGCTGGACGAACCCCTCCAGGCCCTCCGCATCCGTGCCCTGCGCGACGCGGGCCGCCCGGCGGAGGCGCTGGCCGCTTACGGCGAAGTCCGCCGCGACCTGGCCACCCGCCTGGGCACCACCCCGGGCCCCGCCCTGCGCATCCTCCACACGGCCCTCCTGGCCGACCCGACGCCGGACCCCCGCCGGCTCGCCCCGCCGACCGCACCCGTCCCGCTCCGCCCGGCGCCGGTCGGACCGGGACGGACAGCCTCGACGGACGAGGCCCCCGCACACTCCGATCCGCACTTCGATCCACATTCCGATCCACATTCCGATCCGCTGTCCGATCCGGTGTCCGGGACCGACCGGCAGCCCACCCGGACCGGACGGGCCGGCCCTGGCCCCGGCAGCGCCCCCGTCCACCCCGCCGGGACGCCGACGGCCCGTCCGACCCCACCCGCCCCCGCCGCGCCGGCGCCGGGGTCCGCCGGGTCCGCGCCGGGCGCGGGCAACCTGCGGATGCGGCTGACCACCTTCGTCGGGAGGGAAGAGGACATCCGGGTCATCGGCGACGACCTCGCCCGGTCCCGGCTCGTCACCCTGCTCGGACCCGGTGGCGCCGGCAAGACCCGGCTGTCGCAGGAGGCCGCCGAGGCCCACGCGCGGGCCGGCCGCGGCACGCCGGACACGCGCCCCGCGGACACGCGCCCCGCCACCCAGGAGCACCTGTCCGCCGACCCCAACCCGGGCGGCTCCGCCCCCGGTGCCCCCCGTTCCACCGCCGGCGGCACCGGATGGGCCGACGGGGTGTGGTTCGTGGAGCTGGCTCCGGTGGACGATCCCGAGGACGTCCCCGAGGCCGTGCTCGCCGCGCTCGGGGCCCGGGAGACCAAGCTGCGCGGCGGCTCGCCCGAGGAGATGCGGGTGCTGACCGAGCGCGGGGACCACCCCCTCGACCGCCTCGCGGAGCACTGCGCACGGCGCCGGATGCTGCTGATCCTCGACAACTGCGAGCACGTCGTCGACGCCGCCGCCCACCTCGCCGAGGAAGTGCTCGCGCGCTGCCCCGGCGTACAGATCCTGGCCACCAGCCGCGAACCGCTCGGCGTGCCGGGGGAGACCCTGCGCCCGGTGGACCCGCTGCCCGACCCCGTCGCGCTGCGGCTGCTCGACGACCGGGGGGCCGCCGCCCGCGCCGGGTTCAGCGTCGACGAGGACCCGGCCGCCGCCGTGGAGATATGCCGTCGGCTCGACGGGATGCCGCTCGCCATCGAGCTGGCCGCCGCCCGGCTGCGGCTGCTCTCCCCGCGCCAGATCGCCGACCGGCTGGACGACCGGTTCAGGCTGCTGACGGGCGGCTCGCGCACCCATCTGCCCCGCCAGCAGACCCTGCGCGCGGTGGTCGACTGGTCCTGGGACCTCCTCGACGAGCCCGAACGGGCCGTCCTGCGCCGGCTGTCCGTCTTCGCCGGCGGCTGCGACCTCGACGCCGCCGAGGCCGTCTGCACCGACGCCGCCGAGGGCCTCGACGCCGCCGACCTCCTCGGCTCCCTCGTCGACAAGTCCCTCGTCGTCGCCGCTCCCGGCGCGGCCGGAGGAGGCATGCGCTACCGCCTGCTGGAGACCGTCGCCGAGTACGCGGCCGACCGCCTCGCCGAGGCCGGCGAGGACCGGGCGGAGACCGAGCAGCGCCATCTCGCCCACTACCGCGAACTCGCCCGCACCACCGAGCCGCTGCTGCGCGGCCACGGCCAGCGCGCCGCCGCCGACCGGCTGGCCACCGAGTACGAGAACCTGCGCACCGCCCTGCGCCGCGCCGTCGCCGCCAAGGACGTGGGCGAGGTGCTCTGCCTCGTGCACTCCCTCGGCTGGTACTGGCACATGCACGATCTGCGCGCCGAGACCCGCCACTGGGCGGGTGCCGCCGCAGCCCTCGGCCCGGACCCCTTCGCCGCGCCCGTCGTCCCCGCCCCACCCGTCTACGAGCAGATCGTCGACACGCCCCCGCCCTACGAGGGCGAACTGCTCACCGAGGCGTGGCGCGGCATCCAGCTGATGTGTCTGGTCGCCCGCGACCAGATCAGCTCCACCTGGTCCACCCCCGAGGTCCGCGCCCAGGCCGAGGGAGTGGTCGCCGCCTACCGCCCGGGCCTGCCTCAGACCTGCCGGGCCCCTTCCTTCCTGTGGATCTACGCCGTCATGATCTCCGGGGACGCCGAGCTGCTCCACCGCGCCACCGAGGAGACCGTGGAGACGGCCCGCGCGCTCGGCTACCGCTGGGAGCTGGCCTCCGCCCTCCAGCTCCGGGCCAACGTCCTCGCCAACCGCGCCGACGGGGCCGGCAGCGCGTCGCGCGACGCCGAGGAGAGCCTCGCCCTCTACGCGTCCCTCGGCGACGACTGGGGCTGCGCCGAAGCCCTCTCCGCCCGCGCCGAGGCCCGGGAGAAGCGCGGGGAGTACGCCCTGGCCGTTCAGGACTACAGCGCCGCGATCGAGTACGCCCGGCGGCTCGGGGCCAAGGCGCAGGTCACGGTGATGCAGGTGCGCATGGCCGGGACCCTCGCCGAGGACGGCTACCTGGAGGAGGCCGAGGAGCTCCTCACCGGCCTGCTCGCCGGCGCCGTCAACCAGTTCGGCAACGAGGCCGTGCCCGCCGCCCAGATGTTCCTCGCCTGCATCTACGGCCGCACCGGCCGCCTCCCTGAAGCCCGCGCCCAGATCCAGTCCCTGCGCGAGGAGTTCGCCGTGGGCGCGTTCGCCATGTTCGACGGCTTCCTGCTCGGCCTGCTGGCCTGGGTCGACAACGAGGAAGGCCGGTACGAGGACGCCGTCGCCCGGCTCCGCAAGGCGATCGAAGCCGTCCGGGACCCGCTCTCCATGATGCTCGCCCCGCACCTCCCGGCCGCGTACCTGATCACCGGGGCCCGCTCCCTCGCGCAACTCGGCGGCCAGGTCCGGGCCTACGACGCCGCGCGGCTCATCGGCGCCTACCGCGCGCTGCTGCCGCCCGCCCACTTCCCGGTCACCATCGAGCGCGCGGACGCCGAGCGGGCCGAGCGCCTGGCCCGGGCCGCGCTCGGCGACGCCGCGTACGAGGCGGCGTACGCCGAAGGCGGCGGCCTCACCCTGGAGGAGGCCACCGCCCTCGTCTGACCCGACCCGCACGGGGTCCGCCCGGGACGCGATCCGGAACGGACCCGCGGACCCGACCGCGGATCAGGTCTTCTGGCGGAACTTCCGCACGGCGAGCGGCATGGTCACCAGCGTGATGCCGACCGACCAGGCCAGCGTGATCCACACGGAGTTGCCGAGCGGGGTCCCGTTGATCAGGGAGCGGGCCGCGTCGGCCAGGTTGGACAGCGGGTTGACGTCGGTGAAGCTCTGCAGCCAGCCGGGCATCGTCGTCGGCGGGGCGAAGATCGAGCTGCCGAACTGCAGCGGCATCAGGACCAGCATCGCCACGCCCTGGACGGCCTGGGGGGTCTTCATGCTGAGACCCAGCAGGATGAAGATCCACATCAGCGAGGCGCCGAAGACCGCCGACAGCCCGATGGCGAGGAACAGGTCGAGCACCGAGGACTTGATCGACAGGCCGAGCAGGAAGCCCATGCCGAGCAGGATCGCGATGGCCACCATCATCCGGCCGAGCTCGACCACGATCTTGGCGATGAGCACCGAGGAACGGGCGATCGGCATGGACCGGAAGCGGTCCATCACGCCCTTCTTGAAGTCGTCGTTGACCCCGGTGCCCACACCCATGGCGATGTTCATGCCCATCATCGCCATCAGGCCCGGGACCACGTAGTTGACGTACTCGTCCTGGTTGCCCTTGCCGGAGATCGCGCCGCCGAAGACGAACACGAACAGCAGCGTGAAGATGATCGGCATGAACAGGACGTCGAACATCGACTCCGGGTCCTGCTTGATCTGCAGCACGTTGCGCCGGGCCAGGGCGCCGATGTGGCGCAGGTTGCCCCGCAGGCCGATCCGGCCCTCGTCCGCGAGGACGGGCCCGCCGGCCGGGGCGGCCGCGGTGGGGCTGGGCTTCGTCGTGGTTACGGTGCTCATGCCGCGACCTCCTCGGTCTTCTGGTGGGGGATGGACTCCTCGGCGGAGTCCTCGGCGGCGGGCTTCTGTCCGGTGATGGACAGGAACACCTCGTCCAGGCTGGGCAGGTAGGTGCTGATGTCGGAGATCCCGTACCCGCGGGCGGCCAGCAGGCCCACCACGGCGGTCAGCTGCTCGTCGGCCAGGATCGGCACCAGCAGGGCGCCCTCGTCCGGGACGGCCTGGGAACCGGCGACCCCGTCCAGACCGGCCTCCGCCAGGGAGCGGGCCATGCCGGGCAGGTCGGTCGGGTCGGTCGGGCGGATCCGCAGGGTACGGCCGCCGACGCGGGCCTTCAGCTCGTCGACCTTGCCCTTCGCGATGACCTTGCCCTTGTCGATGACCGTCAGCTCGTTCGCGAGCTGCTCGGCCTCCTCCATGTACTGGGTGGTGAGCAGGACGGTGGCCCCCTCGGCGACCATCCGCTGCACCTCGTCCCACACCTCGTTGCGGGTACGGGGGTCCAGACCGGTGGTCGGCTCGTCCAGGTACAGCACGGCCGGGCTGCCGATCATCGAGGCGGCCAGGTCGAGCCGGCGCCGCATGCCGCCGGAGTAGGTCATCACGGCCTTCTTGGCGGCGTCCGTGAGGGAGAAGCGCTCCAGCAGTTCGTCGGCGCGGCTGCGGGCGTCCTTGCGGGACAGGTCCAGCAGCCGGCCGATCATGTAGAGGTTCTCCCAGCCGGAGAGCTTCTCGTCGACCGAGGCGTACTGGCCGGTCAGGCCTATGGTCCGGCGCAGCTGCCGCGGCTGGCGGACCACGTCGAAGCCGGCGACCCGGGCGGTGCCGGCGTCGGGGGTGATCAGGGTGGAGAGGATGCGGACCAGGGTGGTCTTGCCGGCTCCGTTGGGCCCGAGGACCCCGAGGACGGTTCCCTCGCGGACATCGAGGTCCACGCCGTCGAGGGCTTTGGTCTCGCCGTAGTGCTTGACCAGCCCCCGGACCTCCACGGCGTTCGAGCCGTTCAGGGGATTCTTGTCGTTTCGCGTCATGCCCACCATGGGACCAGACGCCACTGACAAAGCGCCTACAGGCGACCTACAGGCCGCCGACAGCCTCCGACCGGGCCGTGCACGGCCCGCCCGCGGAGCACCGACAGGACATCGGCGGGTCCGCGGGCGGGCCGGCTAGCTCATCGCAACGGACGGGCCCATCGCAACGGGCTAGTGGAAGGCGTGCTGCTCCTGCGGGAACGTTCCGCCGACCACGTCCTCGGCGAAGGCCCTCGCCGCGTCGCCCATGGTCGCGCGGAGGTTCGCGTACTGCTTGACGAACTTCGGCATCTTCCCGCCGGTCAGCCCCATCATGTCCGTCCACACCAGCACCTGCGCGTCGCACTCCGCGCCCGCGCCGATGCCGACCGTCGGAATGTGCAGGGACCGGGTGACCTCGGCGGCCAGCTCGGCCGGGACCAGCTCCAGGACCACCGCGAAGGCGCCCGCGTCCTGCGCCGCCTTCGCGTCGCGCAGCAGCCGGTGCGCGGCCTCGTCGCCGCGGCCCTGCACCCGGTAGCCCATGGCGTTCACGGACTGCGGGGTCAGGCCCAGGTGCGACATGACGGGGATGCCCGACTGCACGATCAGCTCGGTCTGGGCCAGCGAGCGCTCGCCGCCCTCCAGCTTCACCGCGCCGACCCCGGCCTCCTTGACGAGCCGGGTGGCGCTGCGCAGGGCCTGTACGGGGCCCTCCTGGTAGGAGCCGAAGGGCAGGTCGCCGATGATCAGGGCCCGGCTGGTGCCGCGTACGACGGCCGCCGACAGCAGGGTCATCTCGTCCATCGTCACCGGGACCGTGGTCTCGTAGCCGAGGTGACAGTTGCCCATCGAGTCGCCGACGAGCATGACCGGGATGCCGGCCTCGTCGAACACGGACGCCGTCATGGCGTCGTAAGCGGTGAGCATGGGCCACTTCTCGCCGCGTTCCTTGGCGAGGGTGAGGTCGCGGACGGTGATGCGCCGGGTGCCCGAGCCTCCGTACAGGGTGGGGGAGGAGGCTTCGCGGGCAGGCGAAACGGCATGCGTCATTGCAACTGCTCCTTGATGTTCATCTCGAGGCACCCTTACGGCGTCCCCGGACTCACCACCATGGTGGCACTCCCGGGGCCCGGGCGGGAAGTGGCACGAGCCACGCACGAGGCCCGGTTCGCCGGGGCGGCCGGACCGCGGGGCAATGTGCGCGTTTGGTGACAAGCGGAACCCCGGCCGCTGGGACGTTCGTCCTCCCGGACGTACGGTCGACACAATCGGCGCGGAACCCTCCGTCCATCGCCTAGGGTCAAGAGGCGGGGACGGAGCGCGAGCACGGCAGCGAGGGCAGTGGCATGGCACAGGCGTACATGACGGAGACGGGGAGCAACGGCTCGGAGCCCGAGCCCTCCCGAGCTGGTCTCCGGCGCCGGCTGGCCGAACTGCGGCGGGATCCGGGCATCTGGCGCCGCGGCATCGTGCTCGCCGCGCTCTCCGTCCTGATCTCGCTCGTCATGATCTTCCACGCCGAGCTGCCCAACGACATCGGCAACCTCGGCAGCCTCACGGAGACCTTCCTGCCCTGGCTGGGCCTGGCCGTCCCGCTGCTGTTCGCCGCCGCGCTCTTCCGCAAGTCCGCGACCGCGCTGATCGCGATACTGCTGACCGCCGCGGTCTGGGCGAACCTCTTCGCAGGCCTCGTCACCGACAAGGCGCAGACCGGCGGGAACCTCACGGTCGCCACCCACAACGTCGACGCCGACAACGCCGATCCCGCCGGCACCGCCGCCTCGGTCGCCGCGGCCGGGGCCGACGTCCTGGCCCTGACCGAGCTCAAGGGCAGCGTGGTTCCGGTCTACGAGAAGGCCCTCGCGGAGACGTACAAGTACCACTCGGTCGAAGGCACCGTCGGGCTCTGGAGCAAGTACCCGCTGGTGTCCAGCAAGCCCGTGGACATCAAGATGGGCTGGACCCGGGCCATGCGCGCCACCGTCAAGACCCCCTACGGAGACGTGGCCGCCTTCGTGGCGCACCTCCCCTCGGTCCGCGTCAAGCTCAACGCCGGCTTCACCGCCAACCAGCGCGACAACAGTGCCGACGCCCTCGGCGCCGCGCTCGCCGCCGACCCGCTGCAGCGGGTCATCCTGCTCGGCGACCTCAACGGAACCGTCAACGACCGGGCCCTGTCCGAGGTCACCTCGCAGCTGCGTTCCACCCAGGGCGCGTCCGGCGACGGCTTCGGCTTCAGCTGGCCCGCGCAGTTCCCGATGGCCCGCATCGACCAGATCCTGGTCCGCGGGGTCACCCCCGAGGCCTCCTGGACCCTGCCCCGCACGGGCAGCGACCACCTGCCGATCGCCGCCCGCGTCACCGTGAAGCCGTAGGCCGCGGCCCGCTCCGCTCCTACGCCTGCTCGCGCCAGCCGTTCGTGATGGGCAGCCGGCGGTCCTTGCCGAAGCCCTTCGCGGAGATCTTCGTGCCCGGCGGGTACTGCCGGCGCTTGTACTCGGCGGTGTCCACCATCCGCAGGGTCTTCGCCACCAGCTCGGGCTCGTACCCCGCCGCGACGATCGCCTCCAGGCCCTGGTCGCGGTCCACGTACAGCTCCAGGATCCCGTCCAGCACGGGGTAGTCCGGCAGCGAGTCGGTGTCCACCTGCCCGGGGCGCAGTTCGGCGCTCGGCGGCTTGACGATGGAGTTCTCCGGGATCGGCGGGGTATCGCCGCGCTCGGCCGCCGCCCGGTTGCGGTACTCGGCGAGCCGGAAGACGTCCGACTTGTACACGTCCTTGATCGGGCCGTACGCGCCCACCGAGTCCCCGTACAGCGTGGAGTAGCCGACGGCCAGCTCCGACTTGTTGCCCGGGGCCAGCACGATGTGGCCCTCCTGGTTGGAGAGCGCCATCAGCAGGGTGCCGCGCAGCCGGGACTGGAGGTTCTCCTCGGCGAGCCCGGTCAGGCCCAGCGCACCCATGTACGCGTCGAACATCGGCTCGATGGACACGGTCCGGAAGTTCAGGCCGGTCCGCGTCGCCAGCTCGGCGGCGTCGCCCCGGGAGTGCTCCGAGGAGTACTTCGACGGCATCGAGACGCCGTACACGTTCTGCGCGCCGATCGCGTCGCAGGCGATCGCGGCGACGAGCGCGGAGTCGATGCCGCCGGAGAGGCCGATCAGGACCGACCGGAACCCGTTCTTCCGTACGTACGCGCGCAGTCCCACGACCAGCGCGTCGTAGACCTCCTCGTCGTCCTCCAGCCGGTCGGCGTAACCGCCCGTCACGACCGGCTCGTACGGTTCCACCGGCTCCTCGGTGAGGATCACCCGGTCGATGCGCAGGCCGTCGTCGACGGTGCCCTCGACGGGGGTGGCCGAGGCGGCCGGCAGGTCCAGGTCGACCAAGACGCAGCCCTCGGAGAACTGCGGGGCGCGCGCGATGACCTCGCCCGCGGAGTCGACGACGATCGAGTCCCCGTCGAAGACCAGCTCGTCCTGACCGCCGATCATCGCCAGGTACGCGAGGGTGCAGCCGGCCTCCTGGGCGCGTTTGCGCACCAGTTCCAGGCGGAGGTCGTCCTTGTTGCGCTCGTACGGGGAGGCGTTGACCGAGATCAGCAGCCCGGCCCCGGCGGAGCGGGTGGCGGGGACGCGCCCGCCCTCCTGCCAGAGGTCCTCGCAGATGGCCAGGGCCACGTCCACGCCCCGCACCCGGATCACCGGCTGGGTGTCGCCCGGCACGAAGTACCGGAACTCGTCGAAGACCCCGTAGTTGGGGAGGTGGTGCTTGGCGAAGCGCAGGACGACCTGCCCGCCGTACAGCACGGCGGCCGCGTTCTCCGGGGACCCGGCCGGGCGGCCGAGCCGGGGCGCGGCCTTCTCCGTACGGTCGAGGTAGCCGACGACGACCGGGAGCTCCCCGAACCCCTCGGCCGCCAGGCGGCGCGCGAGGTCGAGCAGAGCCGTACGGGAGGCCTCGACGAAGGAGCCGCGCAGCGCGAGGTCCTCGACGGGGTACCCGGTCAGCACCATTTCCGGAAACGCCACCAGGTGGGCGCCCTGTTCGGCGGAGTGCCGGGTCCAGTGGACGACCGAGTCGGCATTGGCGGCGATGTTGCCGACCTGCGAGTCGATCTGATTCAGAGCGAGGCGTAGTTGAGGCACGCGGCCCAGTCTAATCGTCTTTCTGACGCGATGTCCTGGGAGTCGCCGGAGTCGTCCGGAGCCGCGCCGGTTCAGCGGCCGATCGGACCGCTCCAGATCGCCTCGTCGTACTCGACGCCGGGCGCGATCTCGAAGTGCAGGCTCTTGGTGCCCTCGGGCACGATGAAGGCGAAGGTGCCGGTCATCGACTCGCCGGCCAGGACCGAGCCCTTGAACATCTTCGGCACGGTGCCGTCGAAGACCATCTCGGCCTCCGTCCCCTGGTCGTCGCGGGCGTGCGGCAGGGACAGGCTGACGTCGAGCGCGGCCCCCGAGTTGTTGACGATCTTCACCTTCACCTTGACCGCGTTGCCGTTGCGGGCCTCGTCCGGGATGGCCGTCGAGGACGGCTTGTACGGGACCGCGCTCTGCACGGTGACCTGGACCCCGTCCTCGTAGGCGTAGGGCTTGCCCCAGGCCAGGGCCGAGGTCCTGCCCGGGATGTCGGAGGGCGAGGGCTTGGGGGCGGGGGCCGTCGGGGTGGCGGGGGAGTCCGACTCGTAGTCGTAGTCGTAGTCGTAATCGGAGTCGTAGTCGTAGCGCGAGCGGTTGTCGGCGACGCTCTTGTCGATCTCGTCGATGACGCGCGCGGTGATGAACCAGCCGCCGACGGAAGCGCCGAGGCCGAGGACGGCGAGCGAGGTGCCGATCACGGCCATCGCGCCGCGGGGAGCTCCCTTGCGGGACTTGACGACGGCCGCGATGCCCAGGCCGACGCCGGTCACCGCGAGGAGGGCGCCGGCCCAGAAGAAGAAGGGGATCAGGCCGACGAAGATGCCGAACAGTCCGAGGAGCAGGGCGGCGAGGGCCAGGCCGTTCGTGGCGGGCGGGGGCGGCGGGAAGCCGGGCCCCTGCGGGCCGCCGGGGTAGCCGGCGCCGTAGCCGTCGGCGGGCGCGGCCCAGGGGTTGCCGGGGGCGGGTGCTCCGGGCGCGCCCGGAGCGCCGTACGGGGCTCCCCACGCGGGCGCCGGGGGAGCTGTCGCCCCCGCCGGGGCGGGGGTGACCGGAGCGAAGGCGCCGGGGGCGGGCGCGGGGGCGGCGGCGGGGGTCGCCGGGACGGCGTCCGCGGGCTCGGCCGGGGCCTCCGCCGCCGTCCCGGTCAGGGCCGGGGCGGGGGTGAGGGGCTGGGACGGTGTCAGGGCCGGGAGCTTGTCGAGGGACAGGGGCTGCGCGGGCGCCGGTATGGGAGCCGGCGCCTCGGGTACGGGCGTGCCCGCGGGCTCCGTCGGCGGGCCGGACGGGGTGCTGGGCGGGTTCGGCGGGGTGCTCATACCGGCGGGGAGTCCTTCAGTTCGCAATCGGCGCGTGACGATCACCAGCCTGTCATGGAATCCGGGTCCCCCACCGGGTATTTCGGCCCCGCGGAGACCCCCCGGAGCCCCCGCGGAAGGGCCGCCGGTGGCGCGCGGGAGGGCGCGCCACCGGCCGGTCAGGGGCGGGATCCGGCTAGCGCCGGTAGCCGAGCACGGTCATCATCCCGGCCTCCGAGTGGTACACGTTGTGGCAATGCACCATCCACAGACCGGGATTGTCGGCGTCGAAGTCCACCGTCAGCCTCTCCTTCGGCAGGACCACCGCCGTGTCCTTGCGGGCTCCGCCCGCCCCGCCGCCGAGGGCGAAGGTGTGTCCGTGGAGGTGGAGCGGGTGCCACATCGTTGTGGAATTGTCGAACTCCAGCCGGACCCGTTCCCCCGCCTTCACCGGGTGCCGCTGGTCCGGAGCGTAGGGCTTGCCGTCGAAGGCCCAGTCGTACTTCGCCATTCCGCCGGTCAGTTTGATCCGCACCGTGCGGTCCGGTTCGCGCGCGGCCAGGGCCACCGGCTCCGCGGCCTTCAGCGCGTCCGCCGTCAGGGGCCGCCCGGACAGTTCGGCGGGCCGGGTCGCGGCGGTCGGCGCCGCCCCCGAACCGGTGCGCAACACCGCGAGCGCCGACGCCGCGTCACCCTTGCCCTCGGCGAGCGCGGTCAGCGGGAACACCCCGTCGCCCGCCGTCACCAGGACGTCGTACCGCTCGCCCATGCCCAGCAGCAGTGAGCGGGCGGCCGCGTGCTCCACGGGGAAGCCGTCGGTGTGGGTGACCGTGAACTCGTGGCCGCCCAGGGCGATCCGGAAGGCGGTGTCCCCGCCCGCGTTGATGATCCGGAGCCGGATCCGGTCGCCGGGGCGGGCGGTGAAGACCGAAGGGTCTTCGGGGGTGCGGCCGTTGACCAGGTAGTGCGGGTACGCGACATCGCCCGGGTCCTTGCCGAGCACCTCGCTGACTCCGCCCATGAGGACCCGGGACGGGCCGCCGCTCGCGGCGGGTGCGGGCGTGCCCGTGGCTTGGGAGCCGGAGCCGTGGCCGGAGCCGGAGCCGGAGCCGGAGCCGTGGCCCGAGTGGCCGCCGCCGTCCGGGCTCATGTCCATGCCCTTGCGGAGTTCGCCGAGCACGGCGTCGGGCGTCGAGCCGTCGACCCCGTCGAGCCAGTCGTCGAGCACGACCACCCACTCCTTGTCGTAGGAGAGGGGCTCCTTGGGGTCCTCGACGATCAGCGGTGCGTACAGGCCGCGGTCCTGCTGGACCCCGGAGTGCGGGTGGAACCAGTACGTCCCGGGGTGCGGGACGGCGAACTCGTACGCGAACGAGCCGCCCGGGGCGATGTCCCGCTGGGTCAGCCCCGGTACCCCGTCCATGTCGTTGCGCAGTGCCAGTCCGTGCCAGTGCAGGGAGGTGGCTTCGGGGAGGTTGTTGGCCAGGGTCAGGGCGAGGGTGCCGCCCGCGGTGGCCCGTACCTCTTGGCCCGGGAGCCGGTCCCCGTACGCCCACGAGCGGACGGTACGGCCGGCGCCGAGGTCGAGCGGAGTGGCGGTGGCCGTCAGCCGGACCTTGGTGACGGGCCCGGTGGCCTTGCGGGCGGCCTCGGCGGCCCGGACCTCGGCGCCGGACGGGTCCACGTAACCGCCGGGGGCGGGGGCGGGGGACCCCTTGCCCGTGGAGCCGGCTCCGTGGTCCATGCCGGCCATGCCGGAGCCCGAACAGGCGGCGAGCAGCCCGGAGCCGGCGAGGGCGGCGCCGGCACCTAGGACGGCGCGCCGGGAGGGGGAGTGGGAGTGGGGCGAGGGGGAGTCGGAGGAGGGGGCGGAAGGGGACAGGGGAGAGCGCGCGGAAGAAGAGCGCATGGCGGAACACCTCGTGATGGTGTGGGGCAGGCAGGTGGGCACCGTCTGCCGCCGCCCCGGAGGCATGCGGGGGCGACGACGGAGCCCGGCCTATACGCGCAGCACCGTCAGCAGGGTGAGCAGTTCGCGGGGTGGTGGCGGGTCGGGGCCGCCGGACCGGCCCGGCGCGCGTGCCGCGCCCCCGAGCGGCGCGGTACGGCGCGGGCCGGCCAGTCCGGCTCCGAGGACCAGCAGGGTGAGGGCTCCGAGTACGGCGAGACACACGGACATGGGGTCCATGCCGGTGTGCCGCGGGCCCGGGGCCCCGAAGGCGGCGACGGGGGTGGCGGCGGTGACGACCGGGGCCGTCGTGTGCGACTGGGCCGCCGACGCCGACGCCGTGTCCTGCGCGGTGTCCCGCGCCATGCCATGCGCCGTGTCCGGTCGGCCGCCGTGCGCCGCCCCGGACGGCGTATGGCCGCCCCGGGGAACGAAACGGACCGACGGCACGTCCTCCATGGCGTGGGCCCGCGTCGGATGGCCCAGGGTGTGCATGCTCGCGATGCCCAGCAGCAGCGCGGCGAACAGCAGCAGCCGGGGCCACCGGACTGCTGGTCGCTGGGTGCGCGAGGCGGGGCGGGTCATGGGCGGAACCCTACCCGGGGTGGGTATCCGACCGATGGACCGGGCCCGGCCGCGTTTAGGATTAGTCACACTATGTCCACAAATGGCCCGCAGCTGAGTCAGTCGAATCCATCGAATCCGTCGAATCGACTGAAACCGCTCAAGCACCTGAAGCCCGTGAAGTCCCGGAGATCCTGGAAGTCCGTGAACAGCTCCTCCGCCGCGACGGGTCCCTCCCCCACGTCCCGGACCGGTGTCCGCTCCGTGGCCCTCCTCATCGGGCTGGGCGCCGCCACCTACACCGCGTGGGTCCTCGAAGTCGTCCTCTCCACGGGCCTCAACCCCATCGAGACGTACGTCAGCGAGCTCGCGGCCCAGGACCAGCCGCTCGGCGGCCTGTTCCGGGCCACCGACTTCACCGCCGGCCTCCTCGTCTTCCTCGGCGGCCTCCTGGCCCTGCTCCGCCTCGCCCGACGCGTCGAACCCCGCCGCCTCTGGTCCGTCGCCGGCTGGTCCGGGATCACCCTCTTCGGCGCCTCCACCGCGGCGGACGCCTGGCTGCCGCTGAGCTGCACGCCGACCGTGGACCCCGAATGCGCGGCGCGGGAGACCGCCGGGCTGGTCCCCGCCACCCATCAGGCGCACGCCGTCAGCAGCAGTCTCGCCATGACGGGAGCGCTCGTCGGGATCGTGGCCCTCACGCTCGCCGCCCGCCGCTACGGCCTCTTCGCCCCGCTCGCGCGGTTCGGTCCCGGGCTCGTCGTGCTCGAACTGCTCGCCACCGTCTGGACCCTGGTCTCCATCGCCCTGTTCACCGCCGGGCACGGCACCTGGGCACTCGGCGCCGGGCAGCGGCTCCAGGTGCTGCTGGTGGCGGTCTGGCTGGGCCTGCTCGCGTACTCCGTCCACCGGGAACGCCGTACGTGAGCGGACGCCCGGCCGCCCCCGCCCCCGCGCCTGCCCCCGCGCCCGCCCCCGGAAGGTTCGTGCGCCTCTCCGCCGGCCCCGCCGCTGACGGGGTGCCGCTGCACGTCCTCGTGGAGGGCTCCGGACCGCCGGTCGTCCTCAGCGCCGGGCTCGCCATGGCCTGGTTCGACTGGGACCCCGTGGCGGAGCTGCTCGTCGCCGCGGGCCGCACCGTCGTCCGCTTCGACCGGCCCGGGCACGGGCTGAGCGGCCCCGCCGCGCGGCCGCCGAGCGCCGCCGGGGAGGCGCACCGGATCGCCGGGCTGCTGGACGCGCTGGGGCTGGGCGCCGAGCGGGTCACCGTGGCCGGGCACTCCCTGGCCGGGTTCCACGCCGAGGCCTTCGCCCGCCTGTACCCCGGGCGCACCGCCGCCCTGGTGCTGGTCGACAGCAGCGTGGAGGAGCGGCCGCCCCGTACGGTCCTGCCCGCCGGGGTGCGCACCGGCGCCGCCCGGGTGCTCGGCCGGGCCGTGACCGCCGTCGGGCTGCCGGCCGCGCTGGGGCCCTGGGCCCGGCGCACCGCCGTACGGGCCTCCCGCGCGGGCGGCGGGGACCAGGCTCCGCCCG
The DNA here is from genome assembly GCF_044759865.1 of Streptomyces sp. NPDC099050. Taxonomy (NCBI): domain Bacteria; kingdom Bacillati; phylum Actinomycetota; class Actinomycetes; order Kitasatosporales; family Streptomycetaceae; genus Streptomyces; species Streptomyces sp. NPDC099050. The sequence goes on from NZ_JBIWAE010000002.1 coordinate 63,686, forward strand.
AGCTCGTACGGCGCTGCTACCGGACCGGCCGGGTCTGGCGCGGAGCCCTGCTGGAGAACGCCCGCTACCCCGACGCGGCCGCCGAGCTGCTGACGCTGCGCGCGGAGCTGCCGCTGACCGCGCCCGCCACCGTCCTGGCCGGCCACGACCCCGGTGCGCGCCGCCCCGACCTGGCCTGGCTGGGCCGCCAGGCGGCGCTGGCGGACGCGCTGGGCGCCCGGTTCGTGGTCGCGGAGCCCGCCGGACACCTGGTCATGCCGGACCGCCCGCACCAAGTGGCGCGGGCGGTCCTGTACGCGGGGTGACTGCGGCCCGGTCAGCTGCGGGCGTAGACCTTCTCGGCCCAGCCGGCTATCTGCTCCTCCGACAGGTGCTTGGCCAGATCGGCCTCGCTGATCATCCCGACGAGCCGCTTGTTGTCGATGACGGGGAGCCGGCGGATCTGGTGGCTCTGCATCTCCTCCAGCACCTCGGAGACGTCCGCGCCCGCGTCGATCCAGCGCGGGGTGCCCTGGGCCATGTCGCCGGCCGTGATCTTCGACGGGTCGTGGCCCTTGGCCACACAGCCGATGACGATGTCGCGGTCGGTCAGGATGCCGCAGAGGCGTTCGTTGGAGTCGCTGATGGGCAGCGCGCCCACATTGAGGCGGCTCATCAGCTGAGCGGCCCGGTCCAGGGTCTCGGTGGCGGGGATCCACTGGGCCCCGGGGTGCATGATGTCTCCGGCGGTGGTCATCGCGTAAACCTCCTGAGCACGCCGTAGCGGCCGGGCGCGGCTGCGCCAGCCTCGGCGTCCTCATCCTCATTCGCCCGTTCGGCCCCCGCGAGTCGGCGGGGTCGGGAGGGGGCCGAACGGGTGACCCCGCGCGGGTGCGGCCATCCGGTGCGGGGGCCCTGCGGGGCTGTCCCCTACCCGCCCTTCCACCGTTCCCCGGGCCGGCCCGGACCCGGTCCTCAAACGCCGGACGGGCTGGAAGGGGCCCGGGCTGCGCCCGGACCCCCTGGGGCTGCGCCCCGGACCCCCTGGGGCTGCGCCCCGGACCCCGCGCCTCAACGCCGGCGAGGCTGGATCTTCCAGCCCGCCGGCGTTCGAGGCGCGGAGCCCCAGGCGGCGGTGCCGCTCGGGGACAGCGGGTCACCCCGCGGCCGGCGGCTCCGCTCCGCGCTGCTTCAGCATGTCGGCCATCAGCTGGAGTTCCGACTGCTGGGCGTCGGCCATGCCCTGGGCCAGTGCCCGCTCGGCAGGGTTGGCGCACTGGGCGGCGCATCCCTCGGCCATGGCGACGCCGCCCTTGTGGTGGTCGGTCATCAGCCGCAGGTAGAGCACCTCGGCCTCCCGGCCCTCGGCGGAGCCGAGCCGCGCCAGGTCCTCCTTGGTGGCCATGCCGGGCATCAGCGCGCCGGGCTTGGTGACGACCCCGGCCCCCCCGCCCATGGAATGGCCCGCCGTGCCGCCGTGCCCGGAGCCGTCCGTCCCCATCCAGGACATCGGCGGCTCGTCGGCCACGACCTTCGGCAGGCCCCACATGTCCAGCCAGCCCAGCAGCATGCCGCGCTGGTTGGCCTGGGTGTTGGCGATGTCGTAGGCGAGGACCCGCACCGGCTCGTCCTTCGTGCGGTCGCGCACGATGAAGGACATCTCCACCGCCTGCTGGTGGTGCACCGCCATGTCCCGGGCGAAGCCCGCGTCGGCGGAGTAGAGCCCCGGCGTACGGGAGGACGCGGGGGCGGAATCGGCGCCCCCCGCGGTGGCGACCGTGGCCCCCACCGCGAAGAGCAGCGCCAGGCCCACGGCCGTGCCCGCGGCCCAGTACGTACGGGTCACGGAGCCCTTGCCGGACGTACGGGTCACTTGTCGGCCAGCCCGTTCGTGCAGGCCGCGCCCGGCTCGGGGGTCTGCGGGCCCGTCACGTATTTGGTGAGGAACGCCGCCACGCGGGCGTCGCCCGCCTTGTCCACGGTCAGCTGCTTGCCCCACGCGCTGAGCATGATCGCGCCGGCCTGCTCCTTGACGGGGCTCATCAGCGTGTACGGGCGCTTGGACACCGTGGCGGCGAGCTTCTCGACGTCGGCCGGGGCGGCCTTCTCGTTGTACGTCACCCACACGGCGCCGTGCTCCAGCGAGTGCACGGCATTGATCTCGGGGATCGGGTTCTTGTACACGTCGCCGTTGCAGTTCATCCAGCGCGGGTTGTGGTCCCCGCCCACCGGCGGGGTCATCTCGTACTTCACCGCGGTCTCGACGTGCTTGCGGCCGAGCTTCGCGGCGTCCCAGCTCTGCTCGCCGGCGACCGGCGCCTTGAGACGGGCCTCTTCGGCTTCCTTCTTGTTCTGCTGGTCGATCATCACCCAGGCGCCGAAGCCGATGAGCCCGGTGACGATGGCGGCCGACGCGGTGATCGCGATGGCCTTGTTGCGCCGGTCGCGCGACTGGTCGGCGCGGCGCATCTCGGCTATCCGCGCCTGGCGGGAGCTGTTGGTTTCGGACTTCCTGCTGGCCATGGCCCTGAATCCTTTTGCTGAGGGGGGTGGGGTGGAGAACGCACTGCCCGAGCGAGCGCCGCGTGAGCGCTGCCGGACCGGGACCGGTCAGGTCCGCAGCACCTGGAGGGCGTACAGGTCGGGGCCGCGCGCGAGCGCCGAAGGGGGCCGGATGCCCTGCGCCGCTCCCGGCTGCGCGGCGGGCGCCGGCGCCCCGCCGGCCACCGGGACCGCGGGCGGCGCCGGGGGCAGCAGTCCGGGCAGGACGTGCGAGAGCGGGGAGCAGCCGGGCCGGTCGTACGGCGCCACGCAGACGGCGCGGTGCGCACCGGCGGTGTGGGCGGCGTGCCCGGCGCGCGCACCGGGGCCGGCGGCGGCCGGATCCCCGGCGACGCCGGCCCGGCACAGGAACGCCGTGCCCGCCAGCACCCCGAAGGCCATCAGGAGGGCGGCACGCCGGAGCAGCGGACGTCTCCGACGTCCCCGCTCGTCCCGCGCATGGCCCCCCATGGGCGCCGATGGTAATGCTCATGACCTGCCCAAGGTCAGTGCGGGGGTGCCACCGGCTTTCCGGGGTGCGTAATCTGGCGGAAACCACCGCTGGCGATACTGGGGCGGCCCGACTGTGCCCGTGCCCTCGCGGCAGTGGTGCACAGGCCGCCTGAACTGCGAGGATGAAGCCATGGACAAGCAGCAGGAATTCGTCCTCCGGACGCTCGAGGAGCGCGACATCCGCTTCGTGCGCCTGTGGTTCACCGACGTACTGGGCTTCCTGAAGTCCGTAGCGGTCGCGCCCGCGGAGCTGGAGCAGGCCTTTGACGAGGGCATCGGGTTCGACGGCTCGGCGATCGAGGGGTTCGCGCGGGTCTACGAGTCCGACATGATCGCCAAGCCGGACCCGAGCACCTTCCAGATACTGCCGTGGCGTGCGGAGGCCCCCGGAACGGCGCGGATGTTCTGCGACATCCTGATGCCGGACGGCTCGCCCTCCTACGCGGACCCGCGGTACGTCCTCAAGCGCATCCTGAACAAGACCTCCGACCTGGGCTTCACCTTCTACACCCACCCGGAGATCGAGTTCTTCCTGCTGAAGGACAAGCCGCTGGACGGCACCCGGCCCACCCCGGCCGACAACTCGGGCTATTTCGACCACACCCCGCAGAACGTCGGCATGGACTTCCGCCGCCAGGCGATCACGATGCTCGAATCCATGGGCATCTCGGTCGAGTTCAGCCACCACGAGGGCGCCCCCGGCCAGCAGGAGATCGACCTGCGCTACGCCGACGCCCTCTCGACGGCCGACAACATCATGACCTTCCGCCTGGTCATGAAGCAGGTCGCCCTGGAGCAGGGCGTCCAGGCCACCTTCATGCCGAAGCCGTTCTCGGAGTACCCCGGTTCGGGCATGCACACCCACCTCTCCCTCTTCGAGGGCGACCGCAACGCCTTCTACGAGTCGGGCGCCGAGTACCAGCTCTCCAAGGTCGGCCGCTCCTTCATCGCGGGCCTGCTCAAGCACGCCGCCGAGACGGCCGCGGTCACCAACCAGTGGGTGAACTCCTACAAGCGCATCTGGGGCGGCTCCTCGCGCACCGCCGGCTCCGGCGGCGAGGCCCCCTCGTACATCTGCTGGGGCCACAACAACCGTTCGGCCCTGATCCGCGTCCCGATGTACAAGCCGGGCAAGACGGGCTCCTCCCGCGTGGAGGTCCGCTCGATCGACTCGGGCGCCAACCCGTACCTCACGTACGCCGTCCTGCTGGCCGCGGGCCTCAAGGGCATCGAGGAGGGCTACGAGCTCCCGGCCGGCGCCGACGACGACGTCTGGGCCCTCTCCGACGCGGAACGCCGCGCGATGGGCATCGAACCCCTCCCGCAGAACCTCGGCGAGGCCATCGCCCTGATGGAACGCAGCGAACTGGTCGCCGAAACCCTCGGAGAGCACGTCTTCGACTTCTTCCTCCGCAACAAGAAGCAGGAGTGGGAGGAGTACCGCAGCGAGGTCACGGCCTTCGAACTCCGCAAGATGATGCCGGTCCTGTAACCCGCGGAGCGGATCAGGGCGCATACGCGTACGGCCGGCCCCCTCGGTCAAGAGGGGGCCGGCCGTACGGCGTTACCGGGCACGTCAGGCGCGCAGCACGCGGCCCGCCTTGTCGGTGCGGTCGTCCTTGACGAGGAACAGGATGCCGTCGATCAGGGCCCAGACGCCGAGGCCGCCGCAGGTGAGCAGCTGGGCGATGGCCATGCCGGTGTGGCCGGTGTAGAAGCGGCCGATGCCGAGGCCGCCGAGGAAGATCTGCAGCAGGCCGGCCACCAGCTTGGACTTGTCGGAGTACGGCTGACCGTTCGGGGCGATGTTCTGGGACATGCAAAAGCTCCTAGTGAAACTGCTGTTCAGCGGGGACGTGTGCCACGACCGCCGGTCGTAGCGGAAGTACTGACCTGCGACGGCTGTCGATGGTTGCCCAGCGGCCCGCAACGTGATCAACTCGTGATCACATGACCGTATTTCGGACAACCGCCCAGGTCAGGGCGACCCCAACGATCGCAGTCCGTCCCCGGACCCCGATCGCCGGGTGGTACTTACGCCCGCGGAGGCCTTCGGTGACCCAGCGGGCGTAGAGGAAGAGGGCGAGCGGCAGCCCCAGCAGGAACAGCACCGCGTTGTCGTGGAAGGCCGCGACGAAGTCGCCGTGCAGCAGGTCGTAACACATCCGGCTGGCGCCGCAGGCGGGACAGAGCAGGCCCGTCAGCCAGTTGAAAGGGCAGCGGGGAAGCCAGTGGCCGGGCTCGTGCGGATTGGTGCCCCAGAGGTACGCGGCTCCCGCGCCCAGCACGGCGAGGGAGGCGATCGGGGCTGCCGCCGGCCGACGGAGCAGCGAGGTGCGCGGCAGGTCGGCCGACATGGGTGCTCTCTCCTTGACGTACTCGCACCTACTCGCACGTACTCGCACGTGCCCGCACGTGGTCGCGTGTGAGCGACTGGAGGGCCATCCTCGCACCGCGGGTCCGCCGGGGGCCGGGTGGCCCCGGCCCGCTCCCGGCTACGCCGGAGGTACCGCGCGGTACCAGGCGGTGCGGCTCGCGCCGGCGGTGGGAGTGGTGACGTGGAGTTCGGCGTCCAGGCCGAGGACCGCGAGGGTCGTCGCGCCGCCCGGTTCCTGGATGCCCGCCGGGGCGCCCGCGTAGAGCATCCGGGACTCCGTCCACGCCGGCGGGCCGCCGAGGCCCGTCGCGGCGACGGTGCCCTGGTCGGCGCGGCCCGTGATGAGGCGGCCCGCCACGCCCACGGCGCCGTAGCCCGCCCGGCCGCCGGCCTCCATGACGCTGGAGACGATGGGCTTCGGCGCGCCGGGCGCCGCCGTGACCAGGGCCGTGCGGACGACCCCCGAGTCGGGGCGCCGGAAGTACAGGCGGACACCCGCCCCTTCCGGGGTGCCGGTGAGGGGGACGGTGGTGGCCGGGAGCCCGGTCGGGAAGGGGCCGGCCAGGGGCGCGCCCGGGGCGGGCTGGATCCAGGCCAGCACCGACTGGGTGGTGGCGGCGTAGACGTGACGGCGCCCCGCGGAGTCGGTGGCCGTCACCGGGTCGGACTGGAGGTCGGCGCCCCCCAGCTGCTGCCAGCCGCCGAAGGCGCCCGAGGGCTCCTGGGCGCGGGCGCGCAGGGTGCGCCGGGAGTCGCGGACGTACACCGTCAGCAGCCCGTCCGGACCGGCGACCGCCGAGGGCGCGCTGATCGAGGAGGTGCTGGGGTCGTCCTTGGGCTCCGGGGTGCCGAGCGCGACCCAGGCCCCGAACGGACCGCCGGGCGTGGACTGGGCGGCGTAGACGATCTCGCGCCGGTAGTCCTGCGGCCGGGGGCCGAAGCCGGTGCGGGTGGCGAAGACGGCCACGCGCCCGTCGGGGAAGCGCGCGGTGGTCGCGCCCGGGTCGATGCCGGTGCCCGGCAGCAGGGCGGGGCCCTGCCAGGCGGCGCCGGGGCCGGTGCCGGCCCCGCGGTTCCAGACGGCCATCTGTCCGTCGAGGACGCCGAAGGCGTACAGCCGGCCGGTCGTGCCCTGCACCAGCCAGGAGGAGTGGTCGCCGCGCGCGTACCGCAGCGACTGGGCCCAGTTGTGGCCGGTCGGGCTGCCCGCGACCTTGCGGTCGCCGCAGCCGGAGGGCGAGCCGCAGTGGTCCTGCCTGTCCTGCCACGCGTACGTCTTCAGGTAGGCGAGCTTCGCCTGCACCGTCTGCGGGTCCAGCGTGTGCGGCAGGGCGCCGTTGTGGTAGCCGACGTAGTTCTGCACGGTGAAGCGGGGGCGCTGTCCGAACGGGACCCGCGCGGCGTACGAGGCGGCCGCGGCCTGCGCGAACCGCGCCCCGTACATGTGGTCCTGATGGTCGGTGAGCCGGCCAGTGCCGGGGTACCGGCCCGGTGACGGGTCCTGCATCCGTATCGTCGTCGGCTTGTACCGCTCCAGGATCCCCGATATCGCCGCCACCACCTGGTCCTTGGTGTACGCGGGCGTCAGTTTCACCGGAGTGCCGGCGGTGAGCTGCGGGGTGATCGCCGGTATCCGGCCGTTCCACAGGCCGCGCAGGCTGTCCGGGCTGTCGGCGAGCGGGGCGCGGGCCTCGCGCATCTGCAGCCAGACCAGGTTGACCTGCGGCTTCGCTATGAGGACGTCGAGCTCGGCGTTGCCGCCGCCCGCGGTGGGGACGACCGTACGGCGCCACGGGCTGGTGCGGTCCCCGGTGGCCATCTGCGCGTAGGCGGCGCGTATGCCGTTCTGCCGGGCTTCCGCGTAGTGGCCGCGGTCGGAGGGCTGCGCCGGGTCCTTGGCCGCGCGGCCGTTGGCCTGGTTGCGGCCGTCGGACTCGCCGGAGGTGAGGTACAGGGTGGTGAGCGGGGTGCCGGACAGCAGGGAGCGGCTGATGTCCGGGTTCATGAAGAACAGGTCGTCGTCCGGGTGGGCGACGATCTGGACGATCGACCCGCCGGTGGCGCTCGCCTGGACGGCGGGCTGGGAGCCGGTTCCGGGGACGGCCTCGGCCGCGGTCTGCTGGCCGGAGGCGACGGCGAGCGCGCCGGTGACCCCGATGGTCAGCATCGGGACCACGGTCGCGAGGAGGAAACGTCGACGGGATACGGGCATGGGTGGCGGCGCCTTGGGTCGTTCGGCAGGGAGAACCGGGTGAAGCTATCGGACAGTCAGTGAGAGTCCAATTCGGGCAAGTTGGTTCACTCGGATCGCCATGAATTCCGATTTGTCGAAACGGCCAACGGGTGCGCGGCCTGCGGATGTTTCCTACGTGACGTAAGTCACGGGTGGGGGTGCCGGGCCGCCGCCCGTGCGCGCACGCACCAAAAAACGCCCCCGTGGGGGGCGTTGATCGGTCCCGTTCCCGTCACTCCCTGCCGGGCCGGGCGGTCAGGGCGCGCCGTTCGGCGGCCCCACCGGCTGCCACGGAGCCAGGTGCGCGTTCGGGTCGTCCGCCGCCGAGGTCACGTACAGCCGTCCGTCCAGCCCCATGACCGCCAGGTTCACCGTGCTCTTGCCGTTCAGGGTGGAGGAGGGCGCCCCGACGAACATCAGCGGTGACCGCTGCCAGGCCCGGCCCGGGCCTGCGCCCGGCCCGCCGCCCTGCCCAACGCCCGGTCCGATGTCGGAGCCCAGTCGCCCGCCCGCCGTCCGCCCGGCCAGCAGCCGGCCGCTCGCCGTCACCGAGCCGAAGCCCGCCTGCCCGCCCAGGTCGGTGAGGCCCGTCACCTTCAGCCCGCCGTCCCCCGTGAACAGGGCGGTGGCCACCCCGCCCGAGTCCGGCTTGCGGAACCACAGCCGTACGCCGTCCTCCCGGCCCTGCGCCGTGATCGGCAGCGCCGGCGCCGGCAGCCCGGTCGCGGTGGCCGGGCCGAGCGGCGCGCCGGCCTTCGGCTGGGCCCACCCCAGCACGGTCTTGGTGGTCGCGGCGAGGACCACCCGCCGGCCGGCGGCGTCGGTCGCCGCGGCCGGGCTGCCGTGCAGGTCGGAGCCGCCGTACCGGTCCCACGGGCCCCAGGCGCCGGTCGGGGACTGCACCCGCCCGCGCAGCGTGTACGCGCCGTCGCGCACGTAGACCGCGAGCTGTCCGGAGCCGTCGACGGCCACCGCGGGCGCGCTGATGTCGGAGGTCCAGTTCTCGTCGGAGGTCTCCGGCGTCCCGAGCACCGTCCACTCCCCGAACTCCCGCGAGCCGGGGGTCCGCTGCACGGTGTAGACGATCTCGCGCCGGTAGTCGGCGGGCCGGGCGCCGAAGGAGGTGCGGGTGCCGAAGGCGGCGATCCTGCCGTCGCCCAGCGTCACGGTGGAGATGCCCTGGTCCATGACGGTGCCATCGGCGCCGGGGAGCAGCCGGGGGCCGCTCCAGGGGCCGAGCAGGCCGTCGCGGTGCCAGAGGGCGAGCCGCCCGTCGAGCACCCGGAACGCCCACAGGCCGTGCTCCTTGTCGGAGGCCAGCCACGAGGTGGCGGTGCCGCGGGCGTAGTTGATGGAGGAGCTCCAGTGGTTGCCGGCCGGGTGGTCGGCGACCTTCAGGTCCCCGCAGCCGACGGCGCTGCCGCAGTGGTTCTGCCGGTCGGTCCACGCGTACGTGTCCAGGACGTCCAGTTTGGCCTTGGCCTCGTCCGGGGCGAGGGCGCTGGGGAGCGAGCCGTTGAAGTAGCCGAGTTAGTTCTGCACGGAGAAGTGCGGACGGTCCTTGACCTCCTTCGCGTAGGCGCCGAGCGCGACCTGTACGAAGCGGGCTCCGTAGAAATGGTCCTGATGGTCCGTGTAGTGCCTGCTGTCGGGGAACCGGCCGGGCGTCGGGTCCTGGGAGCGGACGGTGGTCGGCCCGTACCGCGCCAGGATGCCGACGAGGCTCCGTACGACCTGGTCCTTTGTGTACGTGAACTGCTGCTTGACCGGGCTCCCGGAGGCGAGCATGGACTCCAGCCGGGGGACCCTGCCGTCCCAGGGGCCGTGCAGGCTGTCGGGGCGGTCCGCCCAGACGTTGCCGGCCTCGCGCATCTGCAGCCAGACCAGGTTGACCTGCGGCTTCGCCGTGAGGACGTCGAGCTCGGCGTGGCCGCCGCCGGCGGTCGGCACGACCGTGCGCCGCCAGGGGCTGTCCCGGTCGCCGGTGGCCATCTGGGCGTAGGCGGAGCGGATGCCGTTCTGGCGGGCCTCGGCGTAAGCGGGTTTGTCGGGCGGGGTGGTGGCCGCCCGGGCCGAGCCCGCGTTGATCCCGTCGGCTTCGCCGGAGGTGAGGTAGACCGAGGTGACGGGATGGCCGGCCGCTATGGAGTACCGCAGGTCCGGGTTCATGAAGTAGAGGTCGTCGTCGGGATGCGCCAGGACCTGGAGCACCCGGCCCGGGTCCGCGGGAACCGCCGGGTCGGCGGCGCCGACCGCCTTGCCCTTGGCGTCGCCGGCGCCGGGGTGGACGAGCGCGTCGAGAGCCCCGTTCCCCCACAGCAGCAACCCCCCGACGGCAGCCGCCGCCGCACCGGCCCCGACGGCCTTGAGGACCCGCCCCCGACGCCTGCGGGCCGCCGCCCGGGCCCGCCGGGTACGGGCACCGGCGCGTGCGGGGCCGCTGGTCCGGCCGCCGCCTTGCCCTCCGCCCCGGCCGGCGGCCCCGCCGCTCCTGCCGTCGGTCTGCCCGCCGCTCCTGCCGTCGGCGGAGCCGCTGGTCCGGCTGCCTGCGGGGCTTTCGCCCCGGCCGCTCGCGGGCCCTTCGCCCCGGCCGCTCGCGGGGTCGTCGCGGGGGCCGTCGTTCCGGCGGGCGCAGGGCCCCTCGGCGGGGAGTTCGGGGTCGGACATCGGGCTCCTCCCGGCCTGTCTGCGGGGAGCTGGCCCCATTGCGCCGCAATTCTGCCAAAAATCCGACAATCCGCCGCATCGGGCATGCGGTGAGTCGAACGCCTGCTCCGGCTAGGCTCTCCCCGGGCACAGGCGCGGACCCTGCCGACGGCGACACCGCCGAAGGCGACATCACGCGTAAGCCCGGCCAGGGCAAGGGCAGGCCCACGTACGCGGGAGGCGGCGGGATGACAGTCCCGGGACGCAGGAGCAGTACCTTCAGCCGGCTGCTGCGCAGCGGGTTCACCGACCCCTCGGCCGCCGCCCGGCTGCTCGACACCGACGCGCTGGCCGCCGTACGCACCGATCCGGTGCTCCTCGACGCCCTCGGGGCCACCGCCGATCCCGACCTGGCCCTCCTCGGGCTGGTCCGCGTCGCCGAGGCGCAGGCCCCCGAGGAACTGCCGGTCCTCCTCGACACCCTCGTCAGCGCCAAACCGCTCCGCGACCGCCTCCTCGGCGTGCTCGGCGCCTCCGAGGCCCTCGGCGACCACCTCGCCCGCCACCCCCGGGACTGGCAGGCCCTGGTCACCTACGAGGCGGCCGATCTGCACCCCGGGCTGCCCGAGTTCGAGCAGGGCCTGGCCGGCGCCCACGACCCCGTCGCCCTGCGCGTCGCCTACCGCCGCTGCCTGCTCTCCATCGCCGCCCGCGACGTCTGCGGGACCATAGACGTCGCCCAGACCGCCGCCGAGCTCGCCGACCTGGCCACCGCCACCCTGCGCGCGGCCCTGCGCATCGCGACCGCCGCCGCCCCCGAGGACGCCGCCGTCTGCCGGCTCGCCGTCATCGCCATGGGCAAGTGCGGCGGCAACGAGCTGAACTACGTCTCGGACGTCGACGTCATCTTCGTCGGCGACGCGGCCCCCGGCGCCGACGAGGGCAAGGCCGTCCAGGCCGCCGCCCGCCTGGCCTCCCACCTCATGCGGATCTGCTCCGAGACCACCGTCGAAGGCACCATCTGGCCCGTCGACGCCAACCTCCGCCCCGAGGGCAGAAACGGTCCGCTCGTCCGCACCCTCGCCTCCCACCTCGCCTACTACCAGCGCTGGGCCAAGACCTGGGAGTTCCAGGCCCTCCTCAAGGCCCGCGCCGTCGCCGGCGACGAGGCCCTCGGCGCCGAGTACATCGCCGCCATAACTCCCCTCGTCTGGCAGGCCGCCGAGCGCGAGAACTTCGTCCCCGACGTCCAGAAGATGCGCCGCCGCGTCGTCGACAACATCCCCGCCGCCCAGGTCGAGCGCGAGCTGAAGCTCGGCCCCGGCGGCCTGCGCGACGTCGAGTTCGCCGTCCAGCTCCTCCAGCTCGTGCACGGCCGCTCCGACGCCACCCTGCACTCCGGCACCACCCTCGACGCGCTCTCCGCCCTCGCCGCCGGCGGCTACGTCGGACGGGCCGACGCCGCCCAACTGCACGACGCGTACCGCTTCCTGCGGGCCATGGAGCACCGCATCCAGCTCTACCGGCTGCGCCGCACCCACCTCGTCCCCGAGGACGAGGCCGACCTGCGGCGCCTGGGCCGCTCGCTGGGCCTGCGCACGGAACCCGTCGCCGAACTCAACAAGGCCTGGCGCCGGCACGCCTCCGTCGTGCGCCGCCTGCACGAGAAGATCTTCTACCGGCCGCTCCTCGACGCCGTGGCCCAGCTCGCCCCCGGCGAGACCCGGCTCTCCCCGCGCGCCGCCGGCCAGCGCCTCGAAGCCCTCGGGTACGCCGACCCGGCCGCCGCCCTGCGCCACCTCGAAGCCCTGGCCTCCGGAGTCACCCGCGCCGCCGCCATCCAGCGCACCCTGCTGCCGGTGCTCCTCGGCTGGTTCGCCGACTCCGCCGACCCGGACGCGGGCCTGCTGAACTTCCGCAAGGTCTCCGACGCCCTCGGCAAGACCCCCTGGTACCTGCGCCTCCTGCGCGACGAGGGCGCCGCCGCGGAGAACCTCGCCCGGGTGCTCTCCGCCGGACGCCTCGCCCCCGACCTCCTCCTGCGCGCCCCCGAAGCCGTCGCCCTGCTGGGCGACCCCGAAGGCCTGGTTCCCCGTACCCACGAGGCCCTCGAACAAGAGGTGCTCGCCGCCGTCGGCCGCGCCGAGACCCCCGAAGCCGGGGTGGCCGCCGCCCGCGGAGTCCGCCGCCGGGAGCTCTTCCGCACCACCGCCGCCGACATCATCGGCTCCTACGGTACGGAGGACAGCCCGGCCGAGGAGGACCACGGAGCCCTCGTCGACCGGGTCGGCCGAGCCGTCTCCGAACTCACCGCCGCCACCATCGCCGGAGCCCTGCGCGCCGCCGTCCAGAGCCACTGGGGCGACACCCTGCCCACCCGTTTCGCGGTCATCGGCGTGGGCCGCTTCGGCGGTCACGAGCTCGGCTACGGGTCCGACGCGGACGTCCTCTTCGTCCACGAGCCGCGCGAGGGCGTCGATGAACAGGAAGCCGCCAAGGCCGCCCAGCACGTCGTCTCCGAAATGCGCAGGCTCCTCCAACTGCCCACCGCCGACCCGCCGCTGCTCATCGACGCGGACCTGCGCCCCGAGGGCCGCTCCGGCCCCCTGGTCCGCACCCTGCCCTCATACGCCGCCTACTACCGCCGCTGGTCCCTGACCTGGGAGTCCCAGGCCCTGCTGCGCGCCGAACCGGTGGCCGGCGACCTCGAACTCGGCCGGCGCTTCATCGACCTGATCGACCCCCTCCGCTACCCGGCGGAAGGCCTCGGCGAGGACGCCGTCCGCGAGATCCGGCGCCTGAAGGCCCGGATGGAATCCGAACGCCTGCCCAGGGGCGCCGACCCCACCCTGCACACCAAACTGGGCCGCGGCGGCCTCAGCGACGTCGAATGGACCGTCCAGCTGATCCAGATGCGGCACGCCTGGGCGGAACCGGGCCTGCGCACGACCCGCACCCGAGAGGCCCTGGCCGCCGCGCACGCGGCCGGCCTGATCCGCACGGAGGAGGCGCAGATCCTGGACGAGGCCTGGGTCCTGGCCACCCGGGTCCGCAACGCCGTGATGCTGGTCCGCGGCCGCGCGGGCGACACCTTCCCCTCGGAGGCCCGCGAACTGGGCGCGGTCGGCCGCTACCTCGGCTACGCGGAGGGCACGGTCGGCGACATGCTGGAGGACTACCGCCGCATCACCCGCCGGGCGCGGGGCGTGGTGGACGAGCTGTTCTACGCGGGCTGACCGGCCCGGCGTCAGGAGAGGCCGACGGCCGGTCGGTGAGGAGTGCCGGGGCCCCGCCGCCGACCCCTGTACGGCGGCGGGGCCCCGGGCACCCGGCTGTTGCTCCCGGCTACGGGAGGGACTTGTCGTACACCTCGTCCTGCTCGGAGTCGTAGACCTGCTTGCCCTGGGCGTCGTAGCCCTTGACCCGCGGGGCCTTGGTGACCGACCGGTCCAGCATCCCGGTGGCGGCGAACCAGCCGTGGTCCAGGGCGGCTTCGACCGTGGCACCGCCGTAGCTGACGGTGATCCGGGTGACGCCGGGGTCGAAGGTGCCGATGCTGCCCCAGCGGTAGGGCAGCTTCCAGGAACCCTCGGAGCGCAGCTTCTGGCGGTGGAGGCTGCCGCCGTTGTCGTCGGGGCGGACGGATCCGCGCCCCGGGTCCGCGGCGCCGCCCGTGGACCGGTTGAACCCACTGACCCTGCCCTCCTTGACCGCGCAGATCAGCCGGGTCGCCGGTGGGGAGTCCTTGACGGCGACGATGTACCGGCCGTCACCGGGGGAGTTGTCGTTGCCGGTGCTGTTCTGTCCGAGCAGGATCCGGTAGTCGGAGGCCTTGCCCAGGTCCGTCCGCCCGTACCCCGACGGATCGGGGTCCTGCCGGTTGTCGGCGAGGCACCGTTCGAGTCCGGCGGCCGCCTCCTGGAGGGTGATCCCGTCCACGAGCTGCCCGGGGGTCGCCGGCCCGGCCGGTCCCGGTGGGGCTTGGGGGGTGGGCGGCGCCGCGCTCGGCTTCGGGCCGCCGCCCGCCGCCGGACCGCCACCCGCCGCCGGACCGCCTCCGGCGCCGCTCCCGGTGACGGCCAGGGCCGTGACCGGGACGACGGCCAGCGCCACCAGGGCCGCCCCCGCCACCGCCAGCCTGCGGCCGCGCTGCTCGGCGCGGCCTCGCCGGACGATCTCCGGATACGGCACGGCGGCGGGCCGCAACGCCTCGGCGCCCCGGGCCATCCATCCCCGCAGGTCCCGCTCGAACTCCTCGTCCCGACCGCCGTCGTCCCGCACGTTCACAGGACCGCCCCTTCGCTCCTCGTCGCGATCCGGTCCAGTCCGGGCCAGGCGCGCAGTTTCGCCAGCGCCTTGGAGGCCTGGCTCTTGACGGTGCCCTGAGAGCACCCGAGGACATCGGCGGTCTCGGCTTCGGAGAGGTCCTCCCAGTACCGCATCACCACCACCGCCCGCTGGCGGGCGGGAAGTTGGGCCAGTGCCTCCATCAACGCGCCGCGCTCGTCGGCCCATTGCGCCGCCCGGTCGCCCACCGACGTGTCCGGCACGCTGTCGGTCAACCGCTCGGCGACCCGCCGCTTGCGGAACCGGTCGCTGTTGCACGTGACCAGCATCCGGCGGACGTACGCCTCCGGGCTGTCCATGCGCGCCACGCGCCGCCACGACCGGTAGGCCTTCGCCAGCGCGGCCTGGGTCACGTCCTCGGCGTCGTGCGGATCACCCGTCAACAGGTAGGCCGTGCGCACCAGATGGTTCCAGCGCGCGGCGACGAACGACTGGAACTGGGCTTCTTCCTCGGCCTGCATCGGCACCTCCTCGCCCCCTTGACCACCGCCCGTCCCGATTCGGTTGCCCGGAGGGGCGTACGAATTTTCGCGGGTGCGGGTGCGGGTGCGGGTGCGATGCGGGTGGCGCCGTCGGCCGGGCCGGGCTCAGTCCTCCTCGGGCTGCGCGAGGAGCTGCTCCTCGCTGAGGCCGCGCCGCCAGTAGCCGCAGAACGTGACGGCCCGGCGGTCGAGCCCCCGTTCCCCGACGAGGTGGCGGCGCAGTGCGCGGACGGCGGTGGATTCGCCGGCGATCCACGCGTACGGGCGTCCCGGGTAAGGGGGTTCGTACGCGCGGACCTCCTCCAGGACCCGGTCCGGGTCGCGGACGACCCAGGTGACCTCGGCGTCCGCCGCCGTCGGCAGCGCGATGCGGTCCTCGGCCGTCGGGGCCTCGATCCAGGCCCTGGCCTTCGTACCCTCCGGCAGCCGCTCAAGGATCGCCGCCAGCGCGGGCAGGGCCGTTCCGTCCGCGAAGAGGAGTACGCCGCGCGCATCCGGCGGGAGGTGGAACATGACGCCCGCGTTGTCCGCGACCGCCGGGCCCTGCACGATGATCCGGTCCCCGGGCGCGGCGCCGAGGGCCCAGCGGGTGGCCGGGCCGACGGTGCCCTCGTGGAGGGCGAAGTCGATGTCGATCTCGTTCGGGGCGCGGCGCTGCTCGCGGACCGTGTAGGAGCGCCGGACCGCACGCTCGGCCTCGGGCAGGGCCCGCCACGCGGCGAACCAGTTCTCGCCCTCCTCCACCGGGACCACGGGCACGCGTTGGTGGGGGTGCGGCAGGAAGAGGGAGAGGCTCTGGTCGTAGCCGCCCGACTCGAACCCCTTCAGGCTGTCGCCGCCGAAGGTGATCCGGAGCATGGACGGGCTGATCCGGTGCGTGCGCAGGACCCGCAGGTCGAAGAACGGGAAGGGGGCGATGGCCATGGCGGCTGCCTCTCGGTCCGGGCGGTCCAGGGGTGCGCCGACCTCCCCGCATCCTGCCCGAAACCCTTGCCCGCGCGAACCAGGCGCCCCGCACGCGATCGCGGGGCCGTGCCCGCGGCGCCGTAGCGGTCTCGATGGAGCACGGCCCGTGCTGCGCGGCGTCGGTGCGGGCGTCGTCAGCCGGCGTTCGGGGCGGTGGCCACCGCCTGTGCCACCGTGTGCGCCATCGGCGTCGTCGGGCGGCCGATCAGGCGGGACAAGTCGCCGGAGGTGCCGGCCAGGCGGCCGCGTTCGATTGCGAGGTCCACGTCGACCAGGATCGCGGCGAACGGCGCCGGGACTCCCGCGCCGGTGAGCACCGCGTGGTGGGCCTCGGGGGTCACGGCGTTGTACGTGATCTCCCGGCCCGTGGCCCGCGCCACCGCCGCCGCGTACTCCGCGAAGGACCACGCCACGTCGCCGCTCAGCTCGTACGCCCGGTCGAGGTGGCCCTCCCCGGTCACCACGGCCGCGGCGGCCGCCGCGTAGTCGGCCCGCGCCGCCGAGGCCACCCGGCCCTCGCCCGCGTTGGAGAGGACGGCCCCGTGCGCGAGCACCGGGGCCAGGTTGCCGGTGTGGTTCTCGGTGTACCAGCCGTTGCGCAGGAAGGTGTACGGCAGTCCGGAGGCGAGGATCAGTTCTTCGGTCGTCCGGTGTTCGGCGGCCAGGTCGAAGTCCGCGTCGGGGCCGCCCAGGATGCCGGTGTAGGCGAACTGCGCCACCCCGGCCGCCTTCGCCGCGTCGATCGCGGCGGAGTGCTGGGGCACCCGCCGGCCGACCTCGTTCCCGGAGATCATCAGGACGCGGTCGCCGGAACGGAACGCCCCGGCGAGGGTCTCGGGCGCGCTGTAGTCGGCGATGCGCAGTTCGACGCCCAGCGCGGCGAGCGGGGCGGCCTTCTCCTTGTCGCGCACGACCGCGGCGATCTCCCCGGCGGGGACGCCCCGGGCGAGCAGCTCGTCTATGACGAGACGGCCGAGGGCTCCGGTGGCTCCGGTGACGACGATGCTCATGGCGGTTCACTCCTGGATCTGGACCTTGCTCCCCGTTTCCGGGCTGTGCACTCACCGTACGGCGGGCACTAACCAAATGATAGTACCCACTTTGAAGTAAGGTACTGGCATGGGAGTAAGTGAAGAGATGCGCGAGAAGCTGGTCCGGGCCGAGGCCATGTGTCCGCACCGGCTCGTCCTGGAGCACGTCACCAGCCGCTGGGGCGTCCTCGTCCTGGACGCGCTGCTCGACCGCTCGTACCGGTTCAGCGAACTGCGCCGGGGGATCGGAACGCTCGCCAAGGTCAGCGAGAAGATGCTGACGCAGACCCTCCAGACGCTGGAGCGCGACGGCTTCGTGCACCGCGACGCCAAGCCCGTCATCCCGCCCCGCGTCGACTACTCGCTCACCCCGATGGGCCGCGAGGCGGCCGAGCGGGTCCGCGCCCTCGCCCACTGGACCGGTGTGCGCATGGCGGACGTGCAGCGGGCGCGCGAGGCCTACGACGAGTCGAAGCGCGAGGCCGCGGAGGCCCTGGAGCAGGGCTGAACCGGCCGTCCCTCAGGCGCCGATGCGCACCAGCGCCAGCGTGATGTTGTCGGGGCCGCCGGCCTCGATGGCGGCCCTCCACAGCTCGAAGGCGGCCTTGCCGTCGTCGTGCGTCCGCAACACCTCGTCGATGGTCTCGCCGGGCACCGGGTCGGTCAGTCCGTCGGTGCACACCAGGTAGCGGTCGCCCGTGGCCAGCGGGAACGTGGCCACGTGCGGGGTGAGGACGTGCTCGGCGCGGCTCCCGCCGAGGGTCTGCGTGACGGCCGACGTCGTGCGGTGCCCGGGCAGCGGCGGCGGGCTGTCGTCCACGCTGACCTGGTGCAATCCGTCCGCGGCGACGTGGAACACCTTGCTGTCGCCGACGTTGAACGACAAGAGCGACTCCGGCATGACCAGCGTCCCGGCGACCGTGGTCCCCATCGAGGTCAGCTCCGGACGGCCCGCGGCGGCGGAGTGCACCGCGCGGTTGCAGAGGTTGAGCGCGTCCTCGACCGCCTCCGCGCCGTCCAGCGTGGGGCCGAGCAGGGCGAGTTCCCGGACGACCAGCTCGCTGGCGACCTCGCCGGCCGGCTGCCCGCCGAGCCCGTCGGCGACGGCGACCACGAGCGGCCGGCCGAGGGGGAAGAGGAGCGTCTGCGGGCTCCGGGTCGTGGTCCCGCACAGCGTCCACGGCCCGATGACCAGGCTGTCCTCGTTGTGCTCGCGGACCAGCCCGACATGACTCAGAGCGGTCACGGCTATGTACTCCACCACGAGGTCCCGCCTCTCCGCGAGGGCAGACGCGTTGCTGTCCCGCCCCCATTGTCCCGCCGCCGGGCGAGCGGCGCGTTCCGTGGCTCGCAGGTCAGTACTGCGTGCCCGTAGCTCAGTACTGCGTGCCCGTAGCCGTGAACGGGCCGCTCGCGGGGGCCACGCACTTGTCCGTGACGGGCTCCTCGCCGCCGCCCACCGCACCCCGCACGCAGAGACGCCCGCCGTTCTCGCGGAGGTCGAGCGAGAAGTGCGTGGTCGCACCGGACTGCTCGAGGTCGTGGATGCGCTCGTCGGGGTAGCCGGCGGCGTTCAGGGCCGCCCTGACCTTGGCCGGGGTGGGCTCGGCGATCTTCTCGACGGCCAGGTACACCTGCTGCTCGTGGCTGACGCCCGCGCACCAGTCGCGGGTGTCCAGCTCCACCATGGGGCCCGCCGTGGGCGCGATCGGCGTGACCCCCGGGTTCTGCGCCTCCGCGCCGGGCGGGGCCGGCTGCGGGCTCGGCGGTCCTCCCTGGAGGGTGCCCGGAGCCGGGCACGACTGCGCGATGTGCGCCTGTATCTCCGCGAGGGCCGGAGAGGACAGGCGCCCCATGGGCTGCGCGGCGGCGGCCGGCTTGGCCGAGGCGGCGGGCGCGGCAGGGGCGGCGGCCTCACCGCTCCCGGTGGCCTTGGCGGTGCCGCACGCGCCGAGCGCCAGCACGGCGAGGGCCGTCAGGGCGACGGGGAGCAGCGGGCGGCGCGAGGAGCGGGCGAAGGTGCTGGTGGAGCCATGGGTTCGGGTCATGCGGACAGTCTCTGATCATGCCGAACCCGGCGCGTGAGTACGCGTACTCACCCTGGCCGGGGGTACTTGCTCAAGTGCCTGCTCAGGCTCTTGAGCACGTACCCGCTCAAGCCGGGTCCGCCTCCCCGGCCGCCCCCGCCCCGCCGCGCAGCTCCCGCGCGTACGCCAGGAACGCCGTCAGGCCCACCTCGAAGGCGGCCTCCGCGCGCCCCGGGCCCTGGGCGGCCAGGGCCCGGGCGAGCAGCGGGGTGCCCGGGGTCGGCTCCCACATGGCGTCCGGGGCGGCGAGGTCCAGGGCCGAGCCCAGGACCAGGTTCTCCAGGCCCGTGAGCAGGGGCATCACCTGCTCCGCGGTGAACCCGGCCCGGAGGAGCAGGGCGACCGCGCGTTCGTACTGCGCGAGCACCGCGGGCGCCCGTACCGGGGTGGTCATCAGCAGCGGGATGGCCCGGGGGTAGGCGGCGAAGGCGGCCCGGTACGAGCGGGCCCAGGTCTCCAGGGAGCGGTCCCAGGGCTCCGGTGAGGACAGCGGCCCGCCGTCGATCCCGGCGCACACCCGCTCCCGGATCAGCTCGATCACCCCGGCCCGGCCGTCCACATGGTGATACAGCGACCCGGTCTGCACCCCGAGCGCCCGGGCGATCTGGGGGACGCTGAACTCGCCCTG
The DNA here is from genome assembly GCF_044759865.1 of Streptomyces sp. NPDC099050. NCBI lineage: Bacteria > Bacillati > Actinomycetota > Actinomycetes > Kitasatosporales > Streptomycetaceae > Streptomyces > Streptomyces sp. NPDC099050. The sequence goes on from NZ_JBIWAE010000002.1 coordinate 83,516, forward strand.
CTCGGACAGTAGTTGCAGGGCGGTAGCGCCGATCCGCTCCCGGTCGAGCAGTGGGGTGCGCGGCCGCGCCATCGTATTTCTCCCGCCGTCAGGTCTTCCCGTACGTCAAAACCGGAGGCTACATTGCCGCAAACCAAAAGCCTTTAGGTTTTCGGCTCCCCGCCGCCCGCCGCCCGCCGCCCGCCGCCGTTCGCAGAAGGGTGCTCCCGCATGCCCGAAACGCCCGAGCCGCCAAGAACGAGTACCGATCTGCGCCGCGGCGCCCTCGGTACGGCCGACATCTCCTTCTTCGTCGTCTCGGCCGCCGCCCCGCTCACCGTCATGGCCGGCGTCGCCCCCGTTGCGATCCTCCTCGGCGGCGTCGGCGCCCCCGCCGGCTACCTCCTCGCCGGGCTCACCCTCGCGGTCTTCGCCATCGGGTTCACCACCATGAGCCGCCACGTCCGCAGCGGCGGCGCCTTCTACGCCTACATAGCCCGCGGCCTCGGCAAGCGCGTCGGCATCGGCGCCGCCCTGCTCGCCCTCATCGGCTACAACGGCATGGAGATCGGCGTCTACGGGCTTCTCGGCACCACCACCGCCGACACCGGGCGGGCCCTGGCCGGCGTCGACGTCCCCTGGCTGCCCGTCTCCCTCGCCGGCCTCCTCCTCGTCTGGTACGGCGGCTTCCGCTCCATCGACTTCGGCGCCAAGCTGCTCGGCGTCCTGCTCGTCGCCGAGACCGGCATCCTCGTCCTGCTCGCGGGCGGCGTCCTGCTGGAGGGCGGCGCCCACGGCCTCTCGCTGGGCTCCTTCACCCCCGGCGCGGTGCTCGTCCCCGGCACCGCGGCCGTCCTGGCCTTCGCCTTCGCCGCGTTCACCGGCTTCGAGTCCACCGTCATCTACCGCCGCGAGGCCCGAGATCCGGACCGGACCATCCCGCGCGCCACCTACATCGCCGTCGCCTTCCTCGGCCTCTTCTATGCCTTCATCGTCTGGACCGTCATCCAGGCCTTCGGCTCCGCGGAAGTCCTCGCCGCGGCCGCCGAGGACCCCGCCGGGCTCTTCTTCACCGCCATCACCGCCTACGTGGGCCCCTGGGCCGCCGATCTGATGCACGTCTTCATCGTCACCAGCGTCATCGCCTCCCTCCTCGCCTTCCACAACGCCATCAACCGGTACGCGCTCGCCCTCGCCGAGGAGGGAATCCTGCCCGCCGCCCTCGGCCGGATCCACCCTCGCCACGGCTCCCCGTACCTCGCCGGCGCGGCGCAGACCGGCCTCGGAGCCGTGGTCGTCCTCGGCTTCGCCCTCGCCGGAGCCGACCCGTACCAGCAGCTGCTGCTCTGGGTGAACACCCCCGGCATGATCGGCCTCATGGCCCTGATGCTGCTCGCCGCCATCGCCGTACCCGTCTACTTCCGCCGCGTCCGGCACGACGAGGGCCCCTGGCGGACCCTGATCGCGCCCGTCGCCGCCGCGGTGCTGCTGGCCGTCGCGATCTGTCTGGTCGTCTCCAAGGTGGCCCTCTTCACCATGGCCTCCACCACCGTCAACACCCTCCTCGTGGCCCTCGTGCCCGCCGTCTTCCTCGCCGGACTCGCCCTCGCCCAGCGCCTGAAGACCCGACGGCCCGAGGTCTACGCCCGCTTCGCGCAGGAGCCGGCCGGGGCAGCGGCAGCCGCGGCATCCGCCGTACCGGCGGCGCCCGGGGACTCCGCGGCGCCCGTAGCGTCCGGATAGCCCGCAGCACCGTACTGCCGGACCAGCACCTGCCCGACGGGCCCGACGGGCCGGACCTGTCCGACCTGTCCGACGGGCCCAACCGGCCCGGCCAGCCCGACCTGCCCGACCAGCCCGAACCCCCGCAAGGAGCAGAGCCGTGCCCGCTGCCGACACCGTCCTCACCGGAGCCCGCGTCCGCACCCTCGACCCCGCCCGCCCCGAGGCCGGCGCGGTGGCCGTCCTGGGCGGCGAGATCGTCGCCGTCGGCGACGAGGCCGACGTCCGCGACTGGCGCGGCCCCGGCACCGAGACCGTCGACCTCGGCGGCGCCACCCTCACCCCCGGCCTCACCGATGCCCACAGCCACCCCGTCTGGGGCATCGAGATGGCACAAGGTACGGACCTCTCCGCCGTCACCGACCTCGACGGGCTCCGCACCGCCCTGCGCACCGCCGACCGCGGCCCCGGCGGCTGGGTCACCGGCTTCGGCCTCGACCACAACGCCTTCGGCGGCCGCCCGGTCGACAAGGCGCTGATCGAGGAGGTCCTCGCCGGAGCCCCCGCCTTCCTGCGCCTCTACGACGGCCACTCCGCCCTCGCCTCCGGCGCGGCCCTGGCCGCCGCCGGGATCACCGGCCCGCGCGCCTTCGCCCAGCGCTCCGAGATCGTCTGCGACTCCGCCGGGCGGCCCACCGGCCACCTCGTCGAACACGCCGCGATGGACCTGGTCGGCTCGCTCGCGCCGAAGCCCACGTACACCGAGCGCCGCGAACGCCTCACCGCGCTGCTCTGCGACATGGCGGCCACCGGCCTGACCGGCGCCCATGTCATGGACCTCGGCGACGGGGACGTGCCCGCCCTGCTCGCGACCGCCGAGTACGAGGGCGACCTGCCGCTGCGGCTGAACCTCTCGCCCTGGTGCATGCCCGGCGTCACCGGCGAGGACCTGGACGAGCTGATCGGGCTCCAGCGGCTCGCGGGCCGGCACTGGAAGGTCGGCGGGGTGAAGTTCTTCATGGACGGCACCGTCGAGGGAGGCACCGCCTGGCTGGAGCACGCCGACTGCCACGGCCGGGGCACCGACGCCTTCTGGCCCGACCCGCGGGCCTACGCCGAGGCGGTACGGGTCCTCGACGCGGCCGGGGTGCGCACCGCGACCCACGCCATCGGGGACGCGGCGGTCCGGCACGTGCTGGACACCGTGGAGTCACTCGGCCCGCGGGGCCGGATGCGGCACCGGATCGAGCACATCGAGACGGTCCCGGACGGCCAGCTGAAGCGGTTCGCGGAGCTCGGGGTGATCGCCTCGATGCAGCCGCCGCACACCGCGTACACCCGGGCCGACCACAGCGACGAGTGGTCCAAGCGGCTGGGGGAGGAGCGGGCCGGCCGCGCCTGGCGCTGCCGGGACCTGCGCGAGGCCGGTGCGGTGCTCGCGCTCGGCTCGGACTGGCCCATCGCCCACTACGACGCCCGCCAGGTGCTGGCCACCGCCCGCGACCCGCGCGGCGCGGCCTCGGCCGGTACGGGGGCCTGGACCGGGGCGGCCCTGAGCGGGCTGATGGCCCTGGAGGGCATGACCTCGCACGCCGCGCTGGCGGCGGGGGAGGGAGCGGTGGCGGGGCGGATCGCGGCCGGCTTCCGGGCGGACCTGACCGCCTTCGGCCTGGATCCGGTGGCGGCTCCGGCGGACGAACTGGCCGGGGCGCCGGTCCGGCTCACCATGTCGGGAGGCCGGATCACCCACCGGGAGGCGTGAGCAGTGCGGCGCGGGGGCCGGGGCCGGGCCGGGGCCGGGGGCCTCAGCGCCGGAAGCGGACCAGCGCGGGGTGGTTGAGCACGGCCGCCGCAACCGGGTGGCGGCCGGTCTCCTCGGGCCGGCGCGGCAGCCGGTGCGGGAGGGACCCGTACCAGGCGCGGGAGACGGCGTAGCCGAAGGCCAGGCAGAGCAGGCCGCCGACGGCGTCGAGCCAGAAGTGGTTGGCGGTGGCCACGATCACGACCAGGGTCGCCGTCGGGTAGAGCAGGCCCAGGATCCGGGCCCAGGGGGCGGAGGCGACCGCGAAGATCGTCAGCCCGCACCAGAGCGACCACCCTATGTGCATGGACGGCATGGCGGCGTACTGGTTCGACATGTGCTTGAGGTTGCCCGAGGCCATGGAGCCCCAGGTGTGGTGGACCAGCACGGTGTCGATGAAGTTCTGCCCGTTCATCAGCCGGGGCGGCGCGAGCGGATAGAAGTAGTAGCCCACCAGGGCGACGCCCGTGGTGGCGAAGAGGACGAGCCGCGTGGCCGCGTAACGCCCGGGATGAAAGCGGTAGATCCAGACCAGCACGCCGATGGTCATGACGAAGTGGAGCGTGGCGTAGTAGTAGTTCATGCTCACCACGAGCCAGGTCACCGAATTGACGGCGTGGTTGACCTTCTCCTCGACGGCGATGCCGAGCGCCTGCTCCGCCTTCCAGATCCAGTCGGCGTTCGCGAGCGCGGCCGCCTTCTGCTCGGGCACGGCGTTGCGGATCAGCGAGTACGTCCAGTAGCTGACCGCGATCAGCAGGATCTCGAACCAGATCCGGGGGCGCCGGGGGACGCGCAGCCTGGAGAGCACGGCGCGCTCGGACGACTCCGGGCGGTCCTGGTTCTCGGTCACGGGGGATGACGAGACGTCCGTCCGGGTATCCAGTGTCTTCACGCTCGCTTCACCCATAGGAAAAGAGTCTGCCAGATGAGGACTCGCCTCCGATCATCCCCTGGGACGGTCTTGGCCGCAGCCCCTCCGCCTCCGGGACGAGGGGAGGCCTTGTGTCCCTAGGGGAAACGACAGGGCCGCGCCTCAGGCGCGCGCGCCCCCGCGGCCCTGCTGCGGTCCGGACGCGGTCGAGCCGCGGACCACCAGCTCGGGCAGGAACACGAACTCGCTGTGCGGGGCCGGCGTGCCGCCGATCTCCTCCAGCAGGGTCCGCACCGCGGCCTGGCCCATGGCCTGCACGGGCTGGCGGATGGTGGTCAGCGGCGGGTCCGTGAACGCTATGAGCGGGGAGTCGTCGAAGCCGACCACCGACACGTCCTGCGGGACCCTGAGGCCCTGCTGGCGGGCCGCCCGGATCGCACCGAGCGCCATCATGTCGCTCGCGCACACCACCGCCGTGCAGCCGCGCGCGATCAGCGCCGCCGCGGCGGCCTGGCCGCCCTCCAGCGTGTAGAGGGAGTGCTGGATCAGCTCCTCGACCTCTTCCTCGCCGAGTCCGAGCCGCTCCTTCATGCCGAGGCGGAAGCCCTCGATCTTGCGGAGCACCGGCACGAACCGCTTGGGCCCGACGGCCAGCCCGATCCGGGTGTGCCCGAGCGCGGTCAAGTGGGTCACCGCGAGCTGCATCGCGGCCCGGTCGTCGGGGGAGACGAAGGGGGCCTGCACCTTGTCGGAGAAGCCGTTGATCAGGACGTACGGGACGCCCTGGCCGCGGAGCTGGTCGTAGCGGCCCATGTCGGCCGTGGTGTCCGCGTGCAGCCCGGAGACGAAGATGATCCCGGACACCCCGCGCTCGACGAGCATCTCCACGAGCTCGTCCTCGGTGGACCCGCCGGGCGTCTGCGTGGCCAGCACCGGGGTGTACCCCTGCCGGGTCAGCGCCTGGCCGATGACCTGGGCGAGTGCCGGGAAGATGGGGTTGTCCAGCTCGGGGGTTATCAGGCCGACGAGTCCCGCGCTGCGCTGGCGCAGCCGTACGGGGCGTTCGTAGCCGAGCACGTCGAGGGCGGCCAGCACGGATTCACGGGTGCCTGCGGCCACACCGGGCTTGCCGTTGAGCACGCGGCTGACTGTGGCTTCGCTGACCCCCGCCTGGGCTGCGATGTCGGCTAGCCGTGCGGTCACGGGATTGGACTGTACCGGTCGGACGTTCACCATGACCACCACGTGCACGAATCCGGGGGGAGCCGGACGGTGCGGCCGTCCGTCTCCACCGGAGCGCTGGACAGGACGGGGCGTCCGGGCGAGGGCAGTTCGAGCGGGACCGGGCGGGTGTTGAGCGTGCACGCGAAGCCGGGGCGGGTGAAGAGCAGTACCCCCTCGGGCGCGGGCAGCCACTGCATCCCGGGCTCGTCCCCGGTGACGCCCGCCTCCGCGGCCCCGAGCCCCGGCATCGCCCGGCGCAGTTCCAGGGCGGCGCGGTAGAGCTCCAGGGTGGAGTGGGGGTCGCCGGTCTGCGCGGCGACGCTGAGCCCGCCCCAGCCCGCCGGCTGCGGGAGCCAGCTCCCGGCCGGCCCGAAGTCGTACGGGGGCTCCTCGCCGGACCAGGGGATCGGCACCCGGCAGCCGTCGCGCAGCCCGTCCTGCCCGGTGCCGCGGGCGAAGGCCGGGTCCCGGCGGGCGGAGTCCGGGAGGTCGGTCACCTCGGGCAGGCCCAGCTCCTCGCCCTGGTAGACGTACGCCGATCCGGGCAGGGCCAGCATCAGCAGCGCGGCCGCCCGCGCCCGGGCCAGGCTGCCGTACCGGGTGCGGTGGCGCACGACGTCGTGGTTGGACAGCACCCAGGTGGTCGGGGCGCCGACGGAGGCGGTGGCGGCCAGGGACTCGTCGATGACGGTGCGCAGCGCGCTGGTGTCCCACGGGCATTCCAGGAAGCGGAAGTTGAAGGCCTGGTGCAGCTCGTCGGGGCGGACGTACAGCGCGAGCCGCTCGGAGGTGGGCGCCCAGGCCTCGGCGACGCCGATGCGCGGCACCTCGTAGGAGTCGAGCAGCCGCCGCCAGGAGCGGTGGATCGCGTGGACGCCGTCCTGGTCGAAGAAGGGGAGCGGCTCGGTGCCGATCAGGGTGGCCTGCGCTCCGCGGCCGATGTCCGGCATGCCCGGGGCCTTGACCATGCCGTGGGCCACGTCCACCCGGAACCCGTCGACGCCGAGGTCGAGCCAGAACCGCAGGACGGCGGAGAACTCCTCGGCGACCTCCGGGTTCTCCCAGTTCAGGTCGGGCTGCTCGGGGGCGAAGAGGTGCAGGTACCAGGCGCCGTCCGGGGTCCGGGTCCAGGCGGGCCCGCCGAAGACCGACTCCCAGTCGTTGGGCGGGAACTCCCCGGCGGGCCCCCGGCCGGGGCGGAAGTGGTAGCGCTCGCGCGCTCCGGGCTCCCCGGCCAGCGCCGCACGGAACCAGACGTGCTGCTCGGAGGTGTGGTTCGGGACCACGTCCACGATCACCCGCAGCCCCAGGGCGTGCGCGGCGCGGATGAGGTCGTCGGCGTTGGAGAGGTCCCCGAAGAGCGGATCGACGGCCCGGTAGTCGGCGACGTCGTAGCCGCCGTCCGCCTGCGGGGAGACGTAGAAGGGGGTCAGCCACACCGCGTCGACCCCGAGCCGGGCCAGGTGGGGCAGGTGCTCGCGGACCCCGCGCAGGTCCCCGATCCCGTCGCCGTCGCTGTCCGCGAAGGAGCGTACGTACACCTGGTAGATGACGGCATCGCGCCACCAGCCGCCGCTCGCGGTGGCGTTGCTGGAAGCGCTTGCAAGCCGGGCGGCGGTCAACTCGTGGGTCATATCGGGTCAACGCGCGTACGCGCCCCCTGGTTGCGGGCCCGGACAGTCGAAGAGGGTTCGAACTAACAGCAAGCTGCGGCAACCGTCCGGACACACGGATGTAACGATCGCCCCTTCTTGCAGAAAGTTCCCGCAAGGTCTTTCGGTCGGCTTTCAGGCTTGTTACGTTCTCGGCAACTCGGGACCGCGAGGCGCGGCCGGGATCATCGAAGGAGTTCATATGCGGCGTGGCATAGCGGCCACCGCGCTGGTCGCGGCTCTGGCGCTCGCGGCGACGGCTTGCGGCGGTGACACCAAGGACGGCGGCAGCAGCGGCGCCAAGGCCGACGGGGAGCTCTCCGGCACGGTCACGTGGTGGGACACCTCGAACGACGCCGAGAAGGCGTCCTTCCAGAAGCTCGCCGAGGCGTTCACCGCCAAGCACCCCAAGGTGACCGTCAAGTACGTCAACGTCCCCTACGGCGACGCGCAGAACAAGGTCAAGAACGCCTTCAGCAGCGGCTCCGAGGCTCCCGACGTGATCCGCGCCGACGTGGGCTGGGTCGCCGACTTCGCCTCCCTCGGCTACCTCGCCGAGGTCCCGGCCGACACGGCCAAGAAGGTCGACGCCGAGTTCCTGCCCCAGGCCGCCGCCAGCGGCAAGTACGAGGGCAAGACCTATGCCGTCCCGCAGGTCATCGACACCATGGGCCTCTTCTACAACAAGAAGATGCTCGCCGACGCCGGCGTCCAGCCCCCCAAGACGCTGGAAGAGGTGAAGACCGCCGCCGCGGCCATCAAGGCCAAGACCGGCAAGGCCGGCCTCTACCTGCGCGGCGACGACTCGTACTGGTTCCTCCCCCTCATCTACGGAGAGGGCGGCGACCTCGTCGACGCGAAGAACAAGACGGTCACCGTCGACAACGCGGCGGGCGTCAAGGCCTTCAAGGCCGCCCGCGACCTGGTCACCTCGGGTGCGGCGATCACCAACGCCACCGACGGCTGGACCAACATGCAGACCGCCTTCAAGACGGGCGAGGCCGCGATGATGATCAACGGCCCCTGGGCCGTGGCCGACAGCTACGCGGGCGACCAGTTCAAGGACAAGGCCAACCTCGGCATCGCCGCGGTCCCGGCCGGCTCCGTCAAGGCGGGCGCCCCGCAGGGCGGCCACGACCTCGCCGTGTACGCGGGCTCCAAGAACATCGCCGCCGCGAACGCCTTCGTCGACTACATGACCTCGCAGGAGGTGCAGGTCCAGTCCGCCAAGGAGCTGAGCCTGCTCCCGACCCGGACGGCCGCCTACGAGCAGCCCGACGTCAAGTCCAGCGAGATGGTGCAGTTCTTCAAGCCGGCCGTGGACAAGGCCGTCGAGCGCGCCTGGATCCCGGAGAACGGATCCCTCTTCGAGCCGCTCAAGGTCGAATACACCAAGGCGATCACCGGGGCCTCGAGCCCGGAGGACGCGGCCAAGGCGGCCGGCGCCGAATTCCGCAAGATCCTCAAGGGCTGGAAGTAACGAAAAGATGGCTGCTCACACCAGCCAGTCGGTGGCGAAGGCCGCGGGCAGCGAGACCGGTCCTGACGCCGGTCCCGCCGCCCGCGGCCGGAGCCGCAGGACTGACGGCAACGCCGGCGGGAAGAACCGCCCCGGGCTGAAGCGGGCCCTGGCCACCCACTGGTACGCCTGGGCCATGATCACCCCCGTGGTGCTCGTGCTCGGCGTGATCATCGGCTGGCCGCTCGTCCGCGGGATCTACCTGTCGCTGACCGACGCCACCGAGCGCAACGTCGGCCGCACCATCGGCGCCAACCACATCGAGGCCACGTACCAGTTCATCGGCCTCGACAACTACGCCGAGGTCCTCGCCGACCCGGTGTTCCTGCAGCGGCTGGTGTGGACGGTGACCTGGACCGTCGCCTGCGTATCGGTCACCTTCGCGCTGGGCCTCGGCCTCGCCACCGTGCTCAACCGCGAGTTCAAGGGACGCGCCGCCTACCGGATGGCGCTCATCCTGCCCTGGGCCGTCCCCGGATTCGTCTCCGTCTTCGCCTGGCGGTTCCTCTTCAACCGCGACAACGGCATCCTCAACAAGATCCTCGAAGGCGGCGGCATCTCCGCCGTCCCGTGGCTCGACGACCCGACCTGGGCCAAGATCGCGGTCATCGCCGTCAACGTCTGGCTCGGCGTCCCCTTCATGATGGTCGCCCTGCTCGGCGGCATGCAGTCGATCCCCGGCGAGCTCTACGAGGCGGCCGAGATGGACGGGGCCAGTCCCTGGCAGCGGTTCCGCCACATCACCCTGCCGGGACTGCGCACGGTCAGCATGACCGTGATCCTGCTCTCCACCATCTGGACCTTCAACATGTTCCCGGTGATCTTCCTGCTCACCCGGGGCGGCCCCGGCGACTCCACGGAGATCCTGGTGACCCAGGCCTTCCGCGAGGCGTTCGTGACCAGCCCGCGCGACTTCGCCGTGTCGGCGACCTGGGGCGTACTGATCCTCCTGCTGCTCATGATCTTCGCGCTGGTCTACCGGCGCTCGCTGCGCAAGCAGGGAGAGGTGTGGTGACCATGACGACGACCGACTCCGTTCGTTCCGCCAGTTCCGCGAAGACCGGCTCCGCCCGCCCCCGGGGCAAGCGCTCCGCGCTCGCCTCCGCCGGCCTGCACGGCACCCTGGCCGTCGCCGCCGTGATCGCCGTCTTCCCGGTGCTGTGGATCCTGCTGACCTCCCTCAAGCCCGCGAAGCACGCCATCTCCACGGACTTCGTCAAGGAACCGACCCTCGACAACTACCGCTACCTGGTGGAGTCGACCTCCTTCCTCGCCTGGTTCGGCAACTCCGTCCTGGTCGCGGGCATCACCACCGTCCTCGGGGTGTTCATCGCCGCCACCACCGGATACGCCGTCAGCCGCTTCAAGTTCCCCGGAATGAAGCCGCTGATGTGGACCCTGCTCATCACGCAGATGTTCCCGATGGCCATCCTCATCGTGCCGCTCTACAACCTCATGGGAGACCTGGGGCTGCTCAACCAGCCGCTCGGCCTGGTGATCACGTACCTCACGATCGCCGTGCCGTTCTGCGCCTGGATGATGAAGGGCTTCTTCGACACCATCCCGGTCGAGATCGACGAATCCGGCCGCGTCGACGGGCTCAACCCCTTCGGCACCTTCTGGCGCCTGATCCTGCCGCTCGCCAAGCCCGGCCTCGCCGTCACCGGCTTCTACGCCTTCATCACCGCCTGGGGCGAGGTCGCCTACGCCTCCGCCTTCATGGTCGGCGACGAGCACCTCACGCTGGCCGGCGGCCTGCAGACCTTCGTCACCCAGTACACCTCCAACTGGGGTGCGATGAGCGCCGCTTCCATCCTCATCGCGATCCCCGCGGCGTTCTTCTTCCTCTTCGCCCAGCGTCACCTCGTCGCCGGGATGACGGCGGGCGCGACCAAGGGCTGACCACCCCGCGCCCCGCCCTCGTACCACCCGGCCCGACCTCTTCAAGGACGACATGACCCAGCACCTCGCCGCCGAACCCTCGCTGGACGGCCTCCCCACCTCCACCGGCACCCAGCCCGGCTGGTGGAGAGAAGCGGTGATCTACCAGGTCTATCCGCGCAGTTTCGCCGACTCCAACGGGGACGGCATGGGGGACCTCGAAGGCATCCGCAGCCGACTGCCCTACCTCAAGGACCTCGGCGTCGACGCCGTGTGGCTCAGCCCCTTCTACGCCTCCCCGCAGGCCGACGCGGGCTACGACGTCGCCGACTACCGGGCCATCGACCCGATGTTCGGCAGCCTCCACGACGCCGACGCCGTGATCCGCGAAGCCCACGCGCTGGACCTGCGGATCATCGTGGACCTGGTCCCCAACCACTGCTCCGACCAGCACGAATGGTTCAAGCAGGCACTGCGCGAAGGGCCCGGTACGCCGCTGCGCGAACGGTTCCACTTCCGCGCGGGGCGGGGCGCCGACGGCACGGAGCCCCCCAACGACTGGGAGTCCATCTTCGGCGGACCGGCCTGGACCCGGGTCGCCGACGGGGAGTGGTACCTGCACCTCTTCGCGCCCGAGCAGCCCGACTTCAACTGGGAACACCCGGCCGTCCAGGACGAGTTCCGCTCGATCCTGCGGTTCTGGCTCGACCTCGGCGCCGACGGCTTCCGCATCGACGTGGCCCACGGCCTGGTCAAGGCCCCCGGCCTGCCCGACCTCGGCCGCGGCGAACAGCTCAAGCTGCTCGGCAACCAGGTGCTGCCCTTCTTCGACCAAGACGGCGTCCACGAGATCTACCGCTCCTGGCGCCGGGTCCTCGACGAGTACGCCGGTGACCGCATCGGCGTCGCCGAGGCCTGGACCCCCAGCGCCGACCGGACCGCCATGTACCTGCGGCCCGACGAACTGCACCAGGCCTTCAACTTCCACTACCTGAACACCGGTTGGGACGCGGCCGCGCTGCGGGCCACCATCGACGAGTCGCTGGACGCGATGCGCCCGGTGGGCGCCCCGACGACGTGGGTGCTGTCGAACCACGACGTCGTACGCCACGTCACGCGGTACGGCGGAGGTGCCGAGGGCCTGGCCCGGGCGCGGGCGGCCGCGCTGCTGATGCTGGCGCTGCCCGGTTCGGCGTACGTCTACCAGGGCGAGGAGCTGGGACTGCCGGAGGTCGTCGACCTCCCGGACGCCGTCCGCCAGGACCCGGCCTTCGCCCGCGGCGCCGGGCAGGACGGGCTGCGCGACGGCTGCCGCGTCCCGATCCCGTGGTCCGGCACCGAGGCCCCGTACGGCTTCGGCGACGGCGGCAGCTGGCTGCCGCAGCCAGCCGACTGGGCCGGCCTGAGCGTGGCCGCGCAGACCGGCGACCCGGCCTCCACCCTGGAGCTCTACCGCTCCGCGCTGCGCCTGCGCCGCGCGGACCCGGAGCTGGGCGCGGGCGACCGGGTGGAGTGGCTGGAGGCCCCGGCGGGCGTCCTGGCCTTCCGCCGGGGGGACTTCACCTGCACGGTCAACACCACGGGCGAACCCGTACGGATGCCCGCGCGGGGCACCGTACTACTGGCGAGCGGGCCCCTGCCCGACCCGTCGGAGCTGCCGGCCGACACGGCGGTGTGGTGGCGGGGATGACCTCCCCGCTGCGGCTGACGGACATCGCCGCGCAGGCCGCGGTCAGCGAGGCGACCGTCAGCCGCGTGCTCAACGGCAAGGCGGGCGTGGCGTCCGGCACCCGGCACAAGGTGCTGGCCGCCATGGACCTGCTCGGCTACGAACGCCCGGTCCGGCTGCGCCGGCGCAGCAACGGCCTGGTGGGTCTCCTCACCCCCGAGCTGACCAACCCCATCTTCCCGGCGTTCGCCCAGGTCATCGAGCAGACCCTCGCGGGCCACGGCTACACCCCGGTGCTGTGCACGCAGACCCCGGGCGGGGCCACCGAGGACGAGCTGGTGGAGCAGCTGGAGGAGCGCGGAGTCACCGGCATCGTGTTCCTGTCCGGCCTGCACGCGGACTCCTCGGCCGACCCGTCCCGCTACCAGCGGCTCGCGGCCCGCGGGGTCCCGTTCGTCCTGATCAACGGCTTCAACGAACAGGTACAGGCCCCCTTCATCTCCCCGGACGACCGCGCGGCGGCGGAGATGGCGGTCCGCCACCTGGAGGACCTGGGCCACCGCAGGATCGGCCTGGCCATCGGGCCGACGCGCTACGTCCCGTCGGCCCGCAAGGAGGCGGGCTTCGTCGCCGCCCTCCCGTCGGCGGCGGCCGACGGCCTGATCCAGCGCACCCTCTTCACGGTCGAGGGCGGCCACGCGGCGGGCGGAGCCCTCCTGGACCGGGGCTGCACGGGCATCGTCTGCGGCAGCGACCCGATGGCGCTGGGCGTCATACGGGCCGCCCGCGAACGGGGCCTGCGCGTACCGGAGGACATCTCGGTGGTCGGCTTCGACGACTCCCCGCTGATCGCCTTCACGGACCCACCCCTGACGACGGTCCGCCAGCCGGTCCGCGCCATGGCCACGGCAGCGGTCGGCGCCCTCCTGGAGGCGGTGGCCGGCACCCCGGTCCAGCGCACGGAGTACGTCTTCCAGCCGGAGCTGGTGGTCCGGGGGTCCACGGGGCAGGGGCCGGGCTAGGTGTATTGCCCCGGGAGGTTGTGGACGGGTGATGGAGGTCTCGGCCGAGGCGTCTTGAACGGGTGAGGGCCTTCCGGGTTCGGTGTGGATTGCGACGTCTACACCGACCAGAAAGGCCCTCATGCCCCACCGTAATGCACCCCTGACCGAGACCGGACGGCTGCGGCTGGCCCGCTGCGTGGTCGAGGACGGCTGGACCTACCGGCGGGCCGCCGAGCGCTTCCAGGTCTCGCCGACGACCGCCCAGCGGTGGGCCGACCGCTACCGCGCTCACGGCGAAGCCGGCATGGACGACCGGTCCTCGCGCCCGCACCACAGCCCACGCCGGACCCCGACCCGCACCGAACGCCGGATCATCAAGGTCCGCCTCGCCCGCCGGTGGGGACCGGCCCGCATCGCCCACCTGCTGGGCCTGGTGCCCTCCACCGTGCACCGCGTCCTGACCCGCTTCCGGCTGGCCCGCCTGGACCATCTGGACCGGGCCACCGGCCGTGTCATCCGCCGCTACGAACGCGAACGCCCCGGCGAGCTCGTCCACGTGGACATCAAGAAGCTGGGCAACATCCCCGACGGCGGCGGCCACAAGACCCTCGGCCGCCAGGCCGGCCGCAAAAACCGGCCCCGCCTGGGCTACCAGTACATCCACACCGCCGTCGACGACCACTCCCGCCTCGCCTACAGCGAGATCCTGGTCGACGAGAAGAAGGAAACCGCCACCGCGTTCTGGCAGCGGGCCCAGGCGTTCTTCACCGCGTGCGGGATCACGGTCGAACGCGTCCTGACCGACAACGGCTCCTGCTACAAGTCCCACGCCTGGCGCGACACCCTGGCAGCGGCCGGGATCACCCACAAGCGAACCCGGCCCTACCGGCCTCAAACCAACGGCAAGGTCGAACGCCTCAACCGCACCCTGCTGGAGGAGTGGGCCTACGCACGCCCCTACCGCTCAGAGCAGGAACGACGCGACGCCTTCCCCCAGTGGCTCCACACCTACAATCACCACCGCGGACACACCGCGCTCGCAGGCAAACCACCCGCCAGCCGCGTCCCCAACCTCACAGGGCAATACAGCTAGGTAGTCAAACCGTTCGGAATTATTGAAAGGAAAGATCGAAAACCGTCGATGGACGTGAGTGATCGCGGGCTGTGAGAGTTGTCGGTGTCACCTCAACTCCCTTGCCGACACCGCTGAAAGGCGTCCCTCACTCATGCGTCCTTCCCCCGCCGAGCAGTCCGCCCCCGCCGAGTCCGCCCCCGCCGAGTCCGCCTACGCCGCTCCGTACGTCTCCGGCGACCCGTACGCCGACTACCGCGGCACCGACGCCGCCTTCACCCGGCTCACCGACCTCGCCGACCGCCGGCTCGGCGCGGGCGTCGTCGCGGCCAACGACGAGTTCTTCGCCGACCGGGAGAACCTCCTCTCCCGCACCCCCGCCGTCTTCGACGTCCACGACTACGGGAACAAGGGCAAGGTCATGGACGGCTGGGAGACCCGCCGCCGGCGCGGGGCCGACGCCGTCCACCCCTTCCCCACGGACGCCGACCACGACTGGGCCCTGGTCCGCCTCGGCGTCCCCGGCGTCATCCGCGGCATCGTCGTGGACACCGCGCACTTCCGGGGGAACTTCCCCCAGCAGGTCAGCATCGAGGCCGCCGCCTTCGACGGCACCCCCTCCGCCGCCGAACTGCTGGCGGACGACGGCGCGTGGGAGGTCATCCTGCCCCGCACCCCCGTCCGCGGCCACGCCGCCAACGCGTTCCCCGTCGACTCGGGCCGCCGCTGGACGCACCTGCGGATCAACCAGCACCCCGACGGCGGCATCGCCCGCCTCCGCGTCCACGGCGAGGTCGTCCCCGACCCGGCGTGGCTGGACCTGCTCGGGGCCTTCGACGTGGCCTGCGTCGCCAACGGAGGCAGCGTGACGGACGCGTCGGACGGCTTCTACTCCTCGCCGGGCAACACGATCATGCCGGGACTCTCGCAGAAGCAGGACGACGGCTGGGAGACCCGGCGCCGCCGCGACAAGGGCAACGACTGGATCGAGTACCGGCTCGCCGCGCAGAGTGAGATCCGTGCGGTGGAAGTCGACACGGCGTACCTGAAGGGCAACGCCGCCGGCTGGGTGTCCCTGTCGGTCAAGGACGGCGAGGCCGCCGACTGGACCGAGGTGCTGCCCCGGACGCCCCTCCAGCCCGACGCCCTGCACCGCCTCCCCCTGGCGGTCCCCGCCACGGCCACGCACGCCCGCCTGGACGTCTACCCCGACGGAGGCCTGGCCCGCCTGCGCCTCCACGGCAACCTCACCCGGCCCGGCGCGACCGCCCTGACCGACCGAGTGACCCGCGCGACGCGCGCGACGCGCCGGGACTAACCGGCCTGCTGCGGGTCGTTCCTTGGCTGCGGATGGTCCGGTGGGAGCCCGGCAGTCCAGTGTCCTTTCGGTGCGGGCCGGTCCCTCAAGGGCGCTCCCTGCGGTCGCGTCGCTCCGCGATGGCCTTCGGCCACCCTGGACAGACCGACCCACCCCGAAACGCCACAAGACTCCCGGGATCCCCCCGGGGAACGGCCGGGAGGGAGGAGAGGGAGGAGCGGCCCGGTCACAGATGCGCAGCCCCCTCCCGCCGGCGGACATCAGCACACCGCCCCGGCAGGACAGCAAGCTCAATCACCACAGACGCGCGGGGCGATCAGAGCATCCAGGGACGGGCGGCTGGACACCCTTCCCGCGACGTCGACCGCCACCGCGAGCGTGAGGAGGACGGGAAGCACCTCAGAGTCGGTGGGCGCATTGGATCGCCACCCGCTCTCGCCCGGCTTAGCGACTGCGGCCGTCTTGGGCTGGGAAGCCTATGAGTACGGCGTTGGACCTCGCAGACGCCATCGGTGCGGTCAGTCGGTGCCGGCGACGATGACGGCTAAGGCTCCGAGGACGATCAGGACGTAGAGGATCTGCCGCAGCCGCTCGGTCACCGGTCACGCGCCCGGATCGGCCGGCACTCCGGATCCGTCCGGCCGTGAGCGTGCTGGTCTGGGCGCGCGCCGGACATCGAATGCCCGGGGATCGTCTCGTAGTCCTCGCTCAGGATCGGCCGGTCGCAGCGGCAGCAGAAGCGCGTCACTGGAGGCTACTCGGCTGGGTCTCGTGAAGCACCGACGCCAGGATGCGGAGGATGCGGGCGAGGCCGCGGGCGTGGTTCCAGGCCGCGTGATCGCCGTCGCTCAGCGGGCCCGCCTCGGCGAAGTATGTCCACTCGGCCAGCGCGGCCCCTGCACGTTCAGTCCGCCGGGCCAGTGGCAGCCGGGACACCGCTGCGTGCAGCTTCTGCCCTTCGGTCATCAGATCGTCGACCAGTTGTGCCACGCCGTCGGCGCCGGGCCGCTCCGCGTAGGGCACCAGAGCGCGCGCCGCGAGCTCCTCGATCGTCTGCCTCTCGCCTGGGTTCATGCCGGTGCTCCCTGCCATCGTCAGTGAGTGGTGAGAGACACCATGGCCCCGCAGCGGTCCTATGAGGAGGACTTTTTGGAGGCCTTTTCGGGCCCTGGAATAGGGCTTCGCCGACCGAGTTGCGAGGGCTCGTGACAGTTGAGAGGACGTTCTGAGAGAGTAGGTCAGGACACCTATGCACTATGGGAGTTGGAATGACCCGACCCACCGGGAACGCGCGATTCAGGGCGGCCCGCCAAGCCGCCGGCTACCGAACTCAGCAGGAACTCGTCGACGCGCTCGCGGCAGGCGGGATCCACGTCGGCCTGCGTCAGGCCCGACGCTACGAAGGCGAGAACCCGCCCCTGCCCCACCCCGACGTTCGTCAAGCCATCGTTGACCTTCTCGGCCGTCCCCTGGACGAACTCGGTTTCAACGTGCCGCCCGGGACCGGGCCGCACGTCACGTCAAGCCTCATCGCGCCCGCGAACCGTGGCCCTCTCCGGACCTCCAGTGCGCCGCAGCCGGCCACCGCCGGGGCTGACTTCCTCGCTGTCACCCGCGTGCACCGTCGGCTCTACTGGACCGTGACCCCGGCGATACTGCATCCCGCCGTCGCGGCTCACGCCACCCTGGGCGGCCAGCTCCTCGACGCAACCACCGGCCGCACGCGTCAGACCCTTGCCGCCGCCCTTGCGGAAAGCTGGTTGTTGGCGGGCCGAATCGAGTTCTTCGACCTCCGTGAACCCAACCGTGCCGGCGACACGTGGGTGCGCGCCCTTCAAGCAGCCGGGGAAGCCGACGATGCTCTGCTCGGGTCCGCGATCCTTGCCCACATGGCGTTCATTCCCGGGTGGGCTGGGCAGCGTTCCGCCGCCACTGAGCGGATGGTTGCGGCCCGGACTTACGCTCGGCGCGGGCAGGCCAGTGGCTACTTCGTGGCCTGGCTCGACGCGGTCGAGGCGGAGTGCGCTACCCGTTGCGGGGACAACCGGGCCGCTCTCAACTCGATTGCCCACGCTGAGACTGTCGTCGGGGACACAGAAAGCCAGCGCACCCCGGAGTGGATGGACTGGTTCAGTCCGGTCCGGCTGGCCGCGTTCAAGGGGAACGTGCAACTGACTGCAGGGCACCTGCCGCAGGCCCGCGAGACGCTGCTCCACGCGCTGGACGATCTCCCGGGCGACGCGGACAAACAGCGCACGGTCATCCTCGGAGACCTTGGTTCGGTGGAGGCCGCCGCTGGACGCCCGGAGGAGGCGGCCCAGTACGCCCTCCGTGCGCTGGAGCTGTTGGAGGCGCACTGGTACGCGACCGGGCTGGATCGGGTCCGGGAGGTACGGCGCGCACTCGGCCCCTGGGAGCACGAGCAGTACGTCCGCGACCTCGATGACCGTCTCTACGGCTGGGGGGCTGTGGTCAGCTCGCTTGCTTGTTGAACCGGGCGATCAGGGGGGACAGGTCAGCGAGGGTCTCGATGCGGAACGTCGGCAGTTCCCGGGCCTCGACGGTGTCCCACTGGATCGTGGCCCACGGGCCCCGGCGGACGAGCGCGGTGTGCATTCCCGCTTGCTTGCCGGGGCGGAGGTCGTTGTCGACGCGGTCGCCCACGTAAAGGATCTCGTCCGGCGCGAAGGGAACGGCCTTGGCCACATGGAGGAAGAACTCAGGGTCGGGTTTGCTGGCGCCCCAGTCGTCCGAGGTCCCGATCAGGTCGACGTCACCTGTGAAGAGACCGCGGAGCAGGCCACCGGCCCGGACGGTCTGGTTCCCGGCGATCCCGAGCCACAGGCCGTCGGCGCGAAGCTGTGCGAACGCGGGCCGCACGTCCGAGTACAGGTCGGACTCGTCGAAGTGTTCCGGCTGTCCGGCGGCAGCGCGGGCCTCCCGCTGTTCAGTGAGGTCGAAGCCGGGGCGGAACTCCTGGAACACCTCGCGATAGTCCCGATTCTGAGCCACGACGGCGCCGAACATCGCCGCGAAGGTGTGGCGGGGTACACCCAGCCAGTCGGCCCAGGTGCCGTACTCCCGGGTCTCGTCCACAAGGCACTCGCCGACGTCAAAAACCACAGCGCGAATCGTCATACGGGGCAGCCTAGCCACGGGTCCGGCGACCCACGCCAAGTAGGCGTCTGAGCCGCTGGCGTGCTCTTGGCCCGCTCACAGCGCACGGATCGCCAGGAATTGGCGGACAAAGTGGCTGTGACAGCATGGCGCGAGTGCTGAGCATAGAGATCAACGGTCTGCCCGCAGAGGTGGAGGACGTGCACCGGGTGGCGACCTGGAACTACGGGCACTTCACGTCGATGCAGGTCCGCGAGGGGGCGGTGCCGGGGCTGGAGCTCCACCTCCGACGGCTGGCCAATGCCTCTCTGGAGCTCTTCGGCGGGATGGCCGTGCAGGACGACCACAGAATCCGCGAACTCATCCGGCACGCGCTCGGCGACCGGCCGGCTGCGTCAGTGCGGGTGAGCGTCGTTCCCGCGGTCGGCCCAGCGGGCGGTACGGACGTCATGGTGTCGGTCTCGGACGCCGTCGCCGACAGCCCACGGCCGGCCCTACGGGTTCGCACGGCGACGTACGAGCGCGACCTGCCGCACCTCAAGCACGCGGCGACGATGGGGCTCACCTACGGGATGCTCCAGGCCCGCGAGGCGGGCTTCGACGATGTCCTGTTCGTCGGCCGGGACGGGTTCGTACGTGAGGGCTCGGTCTGGAACGTGTCGTTCTGGGACGGGGAACAGGTGCTGTGGCCCGAGGCCCCCGTGCTGCCCGGCATCACCATGCAGCTGCTCCAGGCCGGCCTGACCCGCGTCGGTGCGATGTGGTCGACCCGCCGGCTGACGGCCGCCGACCTGCCGGAACTTCGAGCCGCCGCGGCGAGCAACTCTCATTGCCCCAGCCAGCCGCTGGCCTCCATCGACCAACTCAGCTACTCCGGCGGGGGCCCGGTCCTGACCGATGTCCTCAACAGGGCCTGGGCCTCGGTCCCCTGGGACGTCATCTGATAGCCGCATCGGCACGTCACCACGACGTGTCAAACGCCCCCGTGCAGATCAGCCACAGCCGGTCGCTAGTCGCTAAGCCGAGTGGGAGTGTGTAGCGATCTGTCGCGCCCACCGACCCTGAGGTCTGCCGCTTCCCCCTCTCGCTCATGCTGGCGGTCGACAGTCTCGGGAAGGGTGTCCAGACGCCCGGCCCTGGATGCTCTGATCGTCCCGCGCGTCCGTACCGGCTGAGGTCACGGTCCTGCCGGGGCCGTGTTGCGGATGACCGCCGGCCGGAGGGGGCTGCGCATTTCCCGACCAGGCCGCTCCTCCCGAGGTCCTCCCCCAGGCCATTCCCCGGGGGGGTCCCGGGAGTCTTGTGTTTTTCCGTGGTGGGGCGGTCCGTCAAGGGTGGCCGAAGGCCATCGCGAAGCGACGCGACCGCAGGGAGCGCCCTTGACGGACCGCCCCACCACGGAAGGACGCTCGACTGCCGGGACGCCGCCCGGCACCCACGCAGCCACCGACCGGCCCGCAGCCCCGCCGCCCCTCACCCCCGACTCCGCCCGGAAACAATTCTGCAATCTCTTACGCAAGGTCTTGCAGCGCCTCCTCCTGGCACCTACGGTCGCTGCAATCCCCAACTCGGCCGTGACCGGTCCCCACCCGGCTGCGCGCCTCTCCGCCAGGAGGAACACCCCATGCCCACCCGTGCTCGCGCCGTCAGAGCCGCCGCCGCGCTGCTTTCCGTATCCGCCGTCACCGCCGTGGCCGCCTTCGCCGTTGTCGGCGGGCCCGCTCCCGAGGCGCGTGCCGCCGCCCCTGGTGAGAAGGACGTCACGGCCGTCATGTTCGAGTGGCGGTTCGACTCCGTCGGGAAGGCCTGCGGGGAGAGCCTCGGGCCCGCCGGGTACGGCTACGTCCAGGTGTCGCCCCCGCAGGAGCACATCCAGGGGGCCCAGTGGTGGACCTCGTACCAGCCCGTCAGCTACAAGATCGCCGGCCGGCTGGGTGACCGTACCGCCTTCAAGGCCATGGTCGACGCCTGTCACGCCGCCGGAGTGAAGGTCGTCGCCGACTCCGTCATCAATCACATGGCGGCCGGCGACGGGACCGGAACGGGCGGGAGTTCGTACACGAAGTACAACTACCCGGGCGTCTACTCCGGCGGCGACATGGACGACTGCCGGTCCTCGATATCGAATTACAACGATCGCGGGAACGTACAAAACTGCGAACTCGTCCAGCTCGCCGACCTGGACACGAGCGAGGACTACGTGCGCGGCCGCATCGCCGGCTACCTGAACGACCTGCTCTCCCTCGGCGTCGACGGCTTCCGGATCGACGCCGCCAAGCACATGCCCGCCGCCGACCTCGCGAACATCAAGTCGCGGATGTCGAACCCGAACGCCTACTGGAAGCACGAGGCCATCCACGGCGCCGGGGAGGCGGTCTCGCCGAGCGAGTACCTCGGCAGCGGCGACGTGCAGGAGTTCCGGTACGCGCGGGACCTCAAGCGGGTCTTCCAGAACGAGAACCTCGCCTACCTGAAGAACTTCGGGGAGGCCTGGGGGCACATGCCCTCCGGGCAGTCCGCCGTCTTCGTGGACAACCACGACACCGAGCGCGGCGGCGACACCCTCAGCTACAAGAACGGCTCCGCCTACACGCTCGCCAACGTCTTCATGCTGGCCTGGCCCTACGGCTCGCCCGACGTGCACTCCGGTTACGACTGGACCGACCGCGACGCCGGACCGCCCAACGGCGGTACCGTGAAGGCCTGTTACACCGACGGGTGGACGTGCCAGCACTCCTGGCGGGAGATCTCCTCCATGGTCGGCTTCCGCAACTCCGCGCGCGGCCAGGCCGTCACCGGCTGGTGGGACAACGGCGGCGACCAGATCGCCTTCGGCCGGGGCGCCAAGGCGTACGTGGCGATCAACCACGAGGGCTCGGCCCTGACCCGGACCTTCCAGACCTCCCTCGCGGCCGGCGACTACTGCGACGTGCAGAGCGGCCGCACGGTGAGCGTGGACTCCGGCGGGCGGTTCACCGCCACCCTCGGGGCCGGAACGGCCGTCGCCCTGCACGTGGGCGCCCGCGCATGCGGCGCGACCTCCACGCCGACCCCGACGCCGACCGCCAGTCTCACCCCGACCCCCACCCCGACCCCCACCCCCACCGCCGGTGCCTCCTTCGCCGTCAACGCCACCACCGTCGTCGGCCAGAACATCTACGTCACCGGTGACCGCGCCGAGCTCGGCAGCTGGAACACCGGCGCCGCGCTCAAGCTCGACCCGGCCGCCTACCCCGTCTGGAAGCTCGACGTCACGCTCCCGCCCGGCACGGTCTTCGCGTACAAGTACCTCCGCAAGGACGCCGCCGGGAACGTCACCTGGGAGAGCGGAGCCAATCGCTCCGCGACGGTCCCCGCCAACGGCAAGGTCTCGCTGACCGACACCTGGCGCAACTGATCCTCCCGTCCCACCCCGTCCCGCACCCGAGGAGATCCGCCTTGATACGCCCCGCCCTCGCCGGCGCCGCGGGAGTGCTCGCAGCCACCCTGGCCGTGACGCTCCTGCCCGCCCTTCCCGCCGCCGCGGCGGCCGCCGCCAAGGCGCCACCGGCCCCGCCGTCCGACGCCAAGCTGGCGGCCGAGTCCGCACGGCACGACCTGACCCGGGAGCAGTTCTACTTTGTGCTCCCGGACCGGTTCGCGAACGGCGACCCGCGCAACGACCGGGGCGGTCTGACCGGCTCCCGGCTGGAGACCGGCCTGGACCCGACGGACAAGGGCTTCTACCAGGGCGGGGACCTCAAGGGGATCGCCGACCGGCTGGACTACATCAAGGGGCTCGGCACCACGGCCATCTGGATGGCGCCGATCTTCAAGAACCAGCCGGTGCAGGGGACGGGCAAGGACGTCTCGGCCGGCTACCACGGGTACTGGATCACCGACTTCACCCAGGTCGACCCGCACTTCGGGACCAACGCCGATCTGGAGCGGCTGATCGACAAGGCGCACGCGAAGGGGATGAAGGTCTTCTTCGACGTCATCACGAACCACACCGCCGACGTCGTCGACTACCGGGAGGCTTCCTACGGGTACCTGTCCAAGGGCGCCTTCCCCTACCTGACGAAGGACGGGGAGCCGTTCGACGACTCGGACTACAGCGGCGGGAAGGGGAAGTTCCCGAAGACCGACGGCGACTCCTTCCCCCGCACCCCCTTCGTCCCCGCGGCGAAGAAGAACCTCAAGGTCCCGGCCTGGCTCAACGACCCGACGATGTACCACAACCGGGGCGACTCCACCTTCGCCGGCGAATCCTCCGACCAGGGCGACTTCTTCGGCCTCGACGACCTGTGGACCGAGCGTCCCGAGGTCGTGGAGGGGATGGAGAAGATCTACGAGAAGTGGGTCGAGGAGTTCGACGTCGACGGCTTCCGGATCGACACCGTCAAGCACGTCGACACCGGCTTCTGGACGCAGTGGGCCACCGCCCTCGACGCGTACGCCGCCCGGCAGGGCCGCAAGGACTTCTTCATGTTCGGCGAGGTCTACTCCGCCGACACCGCGATCACCTCCCCGTACGTGACCCGGGGCCGCCTGGACGCCACCCTCGACTTCCCGCTCCAGGAGGCGATCCGCTCGTACGCCGCCCAGGGCGCGGAGGCCGGGCGGCTGGCCTCCGTCTTCGGTGACGACTACCGGTACACCACCGACAAGGCGAACGCCTACGAGCAGGTCACCTTCCTCGGCAACCACGACATGGGCCGCTTCGGGACCTTCCTGAAGCAGGACCGGCCGGGGGCGGGGGAGCAGGAACTGCTGGACCGTTACCGGCTGGCCAACGAGCTGATGTTCCTCTCCCGGGGCAACCCGGTGATCTACTCCGGCGACGAGCAGGGCTTCACCGGCGCGGGCGGGGACAAGGACGCCCGCCAGCCCCTCTTCGCCTCGCGGGCGGCCGACTACCTGGACGACGACCAGCTCGGAACGGTGCGCACACACGCGAGCGATGCTTACGATCCGGAGCACCCGCTCTACAAGCAGATCAGTGCTCTCGCGAAGCTGACCAAGGACCACCCGGCCCTCCGGGACGGCGTCCAGAGCGAACGTTTCTCCGACGGTTCGGCCTACGCCTTCGCCCGCACCGACCCCCGCACCCGCACCGAGTACCTCGTCGCGGCCAACAACGCCACCGCCCCCCGCACCATCGAGCTCGACGCCCCGGCCGGCGTCCAGTACGCCGCCCTCTACGGCGGCACGGCCACCCTGATCCGCTCCTCCGCGGCCGGCAAGCTCACCGTCACCCTCCCGGCCCTCGGCTCCGTGGTCCTCCAGGCCGCCACCCCCGCCGCCAAGCCCACCACCAAGCCCGCCCTCACCCTCAAAGCCCCGGCCCCCGGCGCCACCGGCACCGTCGAGATCTCCGCCGAGGTCTCCGGCGACCCCCTGAGCCGGGTCGTCTTCGCCGCCCAGACCGGCACGGACAAGTGGCAGGCCCTCGGCTCCGCGGACCACGCCCCGTACAAGGTGACCCAGTTCATCGATCCGGCCACCGCCGCCGGCACCCCGCTGCGCTACAAGGCCGTGGTCATCGACTCCGCCGGCCGCACCGCGAGCGCCCTCGCCGCCTCCGCCACCGGCCAGACCCCGCCCGCCGAGGTCCCCACCGCCACCCAGCGCGACTACGCGATCGTCCACTACAACCGCCCCGACGGCGACTACACGAACTGGCGCCTGTTCGCCTGGGGCGACCTCGCCGAGGGCGAGGCCACTCCCTGGCCCGCCGGCCACGACTTCACCGGCCGCGACGCCTACGGCGCCTTCGCCCACGTCAAGCTGAAGCCCGGGGCGAGCAGCGTCGGCTACCTCGTCATCGACAAGGACGGCACCAAGGACGTCGCCGCCGACCGCACCATCGACGTGACGAAGACCGGCGAGATCTGGCTGGAACAGGGCAAGGAGCCCGTCCGCACCGACCGTCCCGCCTACCCGCCGCAGGACCAGTCGAAGGCCGTCCTGCACTACCAGCGCCCCGACGGCGCCTACGAGGGCTGGGGCCTGCACGTCTGGACCGGAGCGGCGACCCCCACCGACTGGTCCAAGCCGATCCTCCCCACCCGCACCGACTCCTACGGCGCCGTCTACGAGGTCCCCCTCGCCGCCGGGGCCACCAGCCTCAGCTACATCCTCCACAAGGGCGACGAGAAGGACCTCCCCTCCGACCAGTCCCTCGACCTGAAGAGCAACGGGCACGAGGTGTGGATGCTGGGCGGCAAGGAGAAGTACCTCCTCCCGCAGCCCGCCGGCAGCGCCGCCGCCCTGGACCTCACCAAGGCCCAGGCCGTCTGGATCGACCGCGACACCGTCGCCTGGAACGCCCCGCCCGCCGCCGCCTCACTCCAGCTCCTCGCCTCCCGCGAGGGAGCCGTCAAGGCCGAGAACGGCACCCTGACCGGCCGGGCCCAGTGGCTCCGGCTGGCCAAGACCGAGCTGAGCGCCGCCCAGAAGGCGAAGTACCCGCACCTGGCCGCGTACGCCGCCTACACGGTCGACCCGCGCGACCGGGACCGCGTCCGCGAAGCCCTGCGCGGCCAGCTCGTCGCCAGTGCCCGCGCTGCCAACGGCGCCGTCCTCGCCGCCACCGGCGTCCAGCTCGCCGGGGTCCTCGACGACCTCTACGCGAGGAACGCGACGACGACCGCCCTCGGCCCCGTCTTCAAGGACGGCCGCCCCACCCTCTCCGTGTGGGCCCCGACCGCCCAGCAGGTCGCCCTCGAACTCGACGGCGGCCGCACCGTCCCCATGCGCCGCGACGACGCCACCGGCGTCTGGTCGGTGCGCGGCGACCGCGACTGGACCGGCAAGCGCTACCGCTTCGCCGTCACCGTCTGGGCCCCGAGCACCGGCCGGGTGGTCCGCAACCTGGTCACCGACCCGTACTCCACCGCCCTGACCACGGACTCCACGTACAGCCTGGCCGTGGACCTCACCGATCCGAAGCTCGCCCCGGCCGGCTGGCGCGAGCTGAAGAAGCCCGCGCCCGTCCCCTTCACCTCCGCGCAGATCCAGGAACTGCACATCCGCGACTTCTCGGTCGCCGACCGCACCGCCACCCACCCCGGCCGGTACCTGGCCTTCACGGACACCGCCTCGGCGGGCATGCGCCACCTGCGCGGCCTGGCCGCCGCCGGCACCTCGTACGTCCACCTGCTGCCCGCCTTCGACATCGGCACCATCCCCGAGAAGCCCGGGGACCGCACCGAACCCGCCTGCGACCTGAAGGTCTACGCCCCCGACTCCGAGGAGCAGCAGGCCTGCGTGGCCGCCGCGGCCGCGAAGGACGCCTACAACTGGGGGTACGACCCGCTGCACTACACCGTCCCCGAGGGCTCGTACGCGAGCGACCCGAACGGCACGGCCCGCACGGTGGAGTTCCGCCGCATGGTGCAGGCCCTGAACGGCGCGGGCCTGCGCACCGTCATGGACGTGGTCTACAACCACACCGTGGCCGCCGGCCAGTCCGACAAGTCGGTGCTCGACCGCATCGTCCCCGGCTACTACCAGCGGCTGCTGGCCGACGGCTCCGTCGCCACCTCCACCTGCTGCGCCAACACCGCCCCCGAGAACGCCATGATGGGCCGCCTCGTCGTGGACTCGGTGGTCACCTGGGCCAAGCAGTACAAGGTCGACGGCTTCCGCTTCGACCTCATGGGCCACCACCCGAAGGCCAACATCCTGGCCGTGCGCACCGCCCTCGACGCGCTGACCCCCGCCAAGGACGGGGTCGACGGCAAGAAGATCGTCCTCTACGGGGAGGGCTGGAACTTCGGCGAGGTCGCCAACGACGCCCGCTTCACGCAGGCCACGCAGCAGAACATGGCCGGCACCGGCATCGCCACCTTCTCCGACCGGGCCCGCGACGCGGTCCGCGGCGGCGGCCCCTTCGACGAGGACCCGCGCGTCCAGGGCTTCGCCTCCGGCCTGTTCACCGCGCCCAACGCCTCCCCGGCGAACGGCACTCCGGAGCAGCAGCGGGTGCGGCTCCTCCACGGCCAGGACCTGATCAAGGTCGGGCTGACCGGCAACCTCGCCGGGTACGCCTTCACGGACTCCACCGGCCGCAAGGTCAAGGGGGCCGAGGTGGACTACAACGGGGCCCCGGCCGGGTACGCGGCGGCCCCCGGCGACGCCCTCGCGTACGTCGACGCCCACGACAACGAGACGCTCTTCGACGCCCTCGCGTTCAAGCTCCCGGAGGGCACCACGCCGGCCGACCGGTCCCGCGCCCAGGTCCTGGCGATGTCCGTCGCCGCCCTCTCGCAGGGCCCGGCCCTCTCCCAGGCGGGCACGGACCTGCTCCGCTCCAAGTCCCTGGACCGCAACTCCTACGACAGCGGGGACTGGTTCAACGCCATCCTGTGGGACTGCGAGGACGGCAACGGCTTCGGCCGCGGCCTGCCCCCGGCGGCCGACAACCGCCCGAAGTGGACCTACGCGAAGCCCCTGCTGGCAGCGCCCGCACCCGGCTGCGCGGAGATCGGCGGCGCCTCGTCCGCGTACCGGGACCTGCTGAGGATCCGTACGACGGAACCGGCCTTCGCCCTCACCACCGCCGACGCGGTGCAGGCGAAGCTGGCCTTCCCCCTCTCGGGGCCCGAGGAGACCCCGGGCGTGATCACGATGGCCCTGGGCGACCTGGTGGTGGTCTTCAACGCCGCCCCCACCGCCCTGACCCAGCGGGTCCCGGCCCTGGCGGGCACGGCGTACGCCCTGCACCCGGTCCAGGCCTCGGGCGCGGACCCGGTGGTCCGGCGGGCGGCGTACGACGAGGCGAAGGGGGAGTTCGCCGTCCCGGCCCGCACGGCGGCCGTCTTCAAACGGGGGTGATGACGCGGGCGGGGGTCAGGCGGGGTTGACCAGAGTGAGCTGATCCAGCCGCTTCTCCAGCAGGATCACCCCGTACACCCGCCCGTCCCTGCCCTCCTTGTGGGGGAACTCCCCGACCACCCGGTAGCCCGCGGACTGGTAGTACGCGAGCAGCCGGGGGTTGGTGGAGACGCAGTCCAGCCGCGCCCGCTCGCGGCCGGTCCTGGCGATGCGCCGCTCGAAGTGTTCGAGCAGCCGCCGGCCGGCCCCGGCGGGCGCGGCCTCGCGTTCGACCATGAGCCTGTGCACGTAGCCGGCCACGGGCGGCTGGATGCCCCAGGCCTCCTCGTCGGACCACCACAGCTCGTACGCCCCGACGGCGTGCCCGTTGCCGTCCGAGGCGAGCCACACCTCGCCCTCGCGCATGACCGCCAGGAAGTGCGCGGGATCCTTCTCCCCGGGCTTCCACTGCTCGATCCCGTGCGCGGCCATCCAGCGGGCGGCCTGGTCGTACAGCGCCATCAGCGTGCCGGCGTCCTTCTCCTCGGCCTGCCGGAACACGATCCCGTCGTCAATGATCACGCGGGCATTATTGCGCGCCATTCGATCAAGAACGGTCCATCAACGCGGACCGGGCACGGAGGGGCCGGGGCCCGTGGGGGCGGATCCCGTGGGGACGAGGGCCACCAGCCGCCCCACCAGCTCCCCGAACGGCCCATCGGCCGGCTCGTCCACGAGGATCCGTACGAGGATCCCCGCCATCTCCTCGTCGTAGGCGGCGCTCACCGCGGCCAGCGCCGCGAAATCGTGCACCAGCTGCAACTCCAGCTCGGCGCGCGGGATCCGCCGGCCGTCCAGCCAGATCAGCGCCGTCGACTCGGCCAGCGACACCCACGAGCGCACCACCAGCTCCAGCCGGGCGGGCGGAGCCTGCCGGTCGACGCCCAGGTGCGAGAGGATCTGCTCGTACGCCGCCTGGCGGACCTCGTCGATCATCGCGTTGGCCCGGCTGCTGCCGACCGCCGGACCGCCCCGCATCAGCGCCGAGAAACCGGGCCCGTGCTCGTCGACGAAGGCGAAGAACCGCCCCATGACCCGGAGCAACCGCGCCCCGAGCGGCCCCTCCCGGGGCTCCACGAACCGCAGCGCGAGCTCGTCGGCGGCCCGCCGCAGCGCAGCCTCGTAGAGGCTCAGCTTGCCGGGAAAGTAGTGGTAGACCAGCGGCCGCGATATCCCCGCGGCCGCCGCGATCTCGTCGATGGACACATCGTCGGGCGACCGGTGGCTGAACAGCTCCAGCGCCACCCCGATCAGCTGCTGCCGCCGCTCCTCGACACCCATCCTGCGCCGCACCCCGGTTGTCATGCGGAACACCCTACTGCGCGCCCCCGCAGGGGCCCCCTACAGGTCCAGGACCAGGCGGTCCGAGGCCGCGCGGGAAACGCACAGCAGCATGGAGTCCTCGCGTTCGCCGTCCGTGAGGAGGGCGTCACGGTGGTCGATGTCCCCCGCCAGCACCCGGTGTTGGCAGGTACCGCAGAAGCCCTGCTCACAGGAGTACGGGGTACCGGGCAGCTCCCGGCGCACGGCGGTCAGGGCGGATTCCGTCGCCGCCACCTCCACGACCCGGCCCGAGCGGTGCAGTTCCACGGTGAAGGGCTGCGCGCCCCCGCCCGCGGCCGCCGGAGCGAACCGCTCCAGGTGGACCGGGACGCCCGCCGGTACGGCCGCCTCGACCGCCGCCATCAGCGGGGCCGGGCCGCAGCAGTACACCAGGGTGTCCGGGCCGAGCGAGGCGCCGAGCGCGCCCAGGTCGGGGAGGCCCGCCTCGTCCTCGGGGACGACCGTGACCCGGTCCCCGTACCGCGCGAGTTCGGCCAGGAAGGGCATCGAGGCCCGCGAGCGGCCCCCGTAGAGCAGGGTCCAGTCCGCGCCCGCCGCCGTGGCCGCCCGGAGCATCGGGAGGATGGGGGTGATGCCGATCCCGCCCGCGACGAAGGCGTAGGACGGGGCCGGGACCAGCGGGAAGCGGTTGCGCGGCGGGCGGACCGGGAGCTCCGCGCCCTCCACCAGCTGGGCGTGCGCTTCGCGCGAGCCGCCGCGGCCGTCCTCCACGAGCCGGACCGCGATCGTGTGGCGGCCCCGGTCGGCGGGGTCGCCGCACAGGGAGTACTGGCGCACCAGTCCGGAGGGGAGCCGCACGTCCAGGTGTGCGCCCGGGGCCCACTCCGGGAGTTCCGCCGATTCCAGCGTCAGGGACAGCACCCCCTCCGCGGGCTCGGTACGGGAGACGATCAGCGCCGGGATCCACCGGCGCGGCGAGTACCCGGAGACCGGGGTCTCCAGCGCGGGCAGCGGCCACAGCGGCGACCCGGCGTCGATGCGCCGGCCGATGGCCCGCTTCGCCAGCCAGGCGGCGCCCGCGAGCGCGGTCACCGCGAGGGCGCGCCTCATCCGCGGCCACCGCCGTTCGCGCCGTCGTGTGAACTGCCGTGGGAACCGCCGTTCGCCCCGGGGGAGGAGGCCAGGTAGGCGACGGCCTGGGCCGTGGAGCCCTCCTGCGAGGGGTGGTAGGTGCGCGAGAGGTACGTCGGGATCGACTTCAGCATCGCGCCCGTGGACGGCAGGGTCCCCTTGCGGCCCGAGCGGTAGAACTGGCCCACCGAGGCCTTGGACCCGGGCGGGAGGCCGGGGTCGTGTTCCATGAAGTAGCGCGATCCGCGCTGCCACAGGAAGACCAGCGCCGTGAAGGCCGTGGCCCAGGTGCGCGCCCGGCGGCGGTAGTTGCCGTCCAGGTGCATGAACAGGTCGAAGGCCACGGACCGGTGCTCGACCTCCTCCGCCCCGTGCCAGCGCAGCAGGTCCAGCATCACCGGGTCCGCGCCGCGCCGGTCCAGCTCTTCGGCGTTGAGCACCCAGTTGCCCAGGAAGGCCGTGTAGTGCTCGATCGCGGCGATCATCGCCACGCGTTCCATCAGCCACCACTTGCGGGGCGCGCCCGGCGGCAGGGTCCGGTCGCCGAGCAGCTTCTCGAAGAGCCAGTCGATCTGCGCCGTGTAGGGCGTCGGGTCCAGGCCCAGCCGCTTGAGGTGGGGGAGCACGTCGTCGTGCGCGCTCGCGTGCATGGCCTCCTGGCCGATGAACCCGACGACGTCCTCGCGCAGTCGCTCGTCCGTGATGTACGGGAGCACCTGCTTGTAGACGTGCACGAACCAGCGCTCGCCCGCCGGGAGCAGCAGGTGCAGCACGTTGATGGTGTGGTTCGCGAAGGGGTCGCCGGGCAGCCAGTGGAGCGGGGTGTCCTCCCAGGAGAAGGACACGTTGCGGGCCTTCAGCTCTATGTGTTCGGACGCCACGGGGGCGGGCGACGCGGGCGGCGTATTAGACATGGCGTCAATGTACTGACGGGTAGAGGGGAGGGAAACCCCTCTGCCGCCACTTCCTTCGGGCCCCGGGCCGGACCGGGCCCGGCCGGGAGCGGCCGGGAGCGGCCGGGCCGGGACTACCTCAACACGCCCGCCTTCGAACCGTCCGTGAGCTTGCCCGTCAGTTCCACCTGCGCCCCCGCCGGAGCCTTCACCGCCAGCCGGTTGCCCACCGCGACCCCGCTCACCTGGCCGCCGCCCACGGTCAGCGAGGCGAACTGCGCACTGCCCGCCGCCAGGACGTACCACTGTCCGGCCTTCGACTTCCACAGCACCCCGGCCAGCACCCGCGGCTCCCGCGGCCCGCACGCCGGCGAGCCCTCCGCCTTCGCCGCCTGGGCCGCCAGCGGGGCGCCCGGGGCCAGGAACTGCGCCTGGACCCGGTCCGCCGTGCCCTGCCAGGTCTCCGCCCGGGTGCACAGCCAGGTCGCCGTTCCGCCGCTCTCCGGCAGCGGCTGCTTCGCGTACGTCCACGCGTTGACCGTGCGCACCCCGTGCGAACGCACCGAGGGCAGCAGGCACGCGATCCGCGACCAGTCGCCCAGCTCCGCGCCCTCCGTCACGTTCCGCTCGGCGCCCGGCGCCCCCGAGGTCAGCCGGGCCGGGGTCAGTTCACCCAGGTCGGTGAGCAGCCGGGTCGCGCCGTCACCGGTCACCGCGAGGGCGTTCCAGCTCGTACAGGTGCCCTCCGCGGCGGGGCTCGGCACCGGCGGGGTGACCCCGTCCGCCGTCAGCTCCAGCCCCGTCGGGGCGTCCCCCGGCTTCAGCAGGTCCCGCTGCGTCGCGGCCGTCACCCAGGGGGCCGTCAGGTAGCGGACGTTGCCGTCGACCCGGCTCAGCACCAGGGCCGCCGCCGTGTCCGCCGAGGCGCCGTCGGTCCGGGCGAAGTCGAGGGCGGCGACCTCGGTGCCGGAGCGCGGTTCGGCGTACCGGGCCACGCGCAGGCCGTCGTACAGCAGGACGACGACGGCCTGGTCGACGGTCCCGGCGAACAGTAGCTGCGGGGGCCCCATCGGCGGCCCGGACGGGGTGCCGGGGGTGGCCGAGACCACGACCGTGCGGCCCGGCCGGGCCCAGACGGCCAGCGCCCGGCGCAGCAGCGCGGCATCGTCGACGCGGTCGCCGCGCGCGGGCCAGCCGGAGTAGTCCGTACGGGAGGACGTACGCCAGAGCGTGGGCGCGGCCCGGACCAACTGCCCCGGGTCCAGGGCCTGTTCCGCCGCGGCGTTCCTCGCGTAGAGCGGGGCGGCGGCCCCGTCGGCCCCCCATCCGCCGCCGGGCAGCGAGAGCAGCACCCCGCACACGGCGAGGGCGGCCCCGGCGGCGATCCCGGCCCGCACGAGCCGTCGGCGGCGCAGCAGGTCGGTGGGCCGGGCCTGGAGCACGCAGGGGTCGAACTCGGGGGAGGCGAACAGCTCGTCGGTCGACGGATCCCCGGACTCCGCGACGGCGGCCGCCGGGTTGACCACCCCCGCCTCGGTCAGCACCCGCAGCACCTCGGGCTCGGGCAGCCGCTCCAGCGCCCGCAGCACGCACGCGGCCCGGCCCGGCCCGTCGAGGGTGGCCAGCCACTGGTCGAGCGCCAGCTCCTCGGCCCCGCCCGAACGCGGGAACAGCCGCAGCCCCCACACCTGGGGCAGCACCGGCGGCAGTTGGGCCCGCCGGGGCAGCGCGCGGAACGTCAGCGGGACCCCCGCCTCCAGCGCGGCCCGCAGCACGCGCAGCCGTACGTACGCGTACCCGGACTCGGGACCCGCCCCGCCCCGCTGCCCCGGCACCCCGCCCTGCACCGCCGCCTGCGCGGCGGCCGCCCCGTCCCGCCGCCCGCGCGGCAGGGCGCGCTGGGCCAGCGAGTGGGCGGTGAGCACCCGCCGGTTGCGGCCGAGGGCGGGCGGCAGCACCAGGTAGGCCAGCCGGACCAGCCGGGGATAGTGCTCGACGATGGCGGCCTCGGCCTGCTCGACATCGGGGGAGAGGGGGCGGGTGGCGGTATCCGGCGCAGTCACGTTCAGCAGAACGAGCGAATGGTCGGATGGTCACCGGGTCCCAGCGCGCGTGTTCGGACCGGATCCCGCCGAGGACCCGCCGAGGACCCGCCGAGGACCCGCCGGGGGACCCGCCGAGGACCCGCCGGGGGACCCGCCGGGGGTCTCAGACGATCAGGCGGGCCCGCAGTGCCTCGACCGTCTCGTCGGAGACGCCGAGTCCCTCGCGCACGTACTTCTCCATCGAGCCGTAGCGCGTGTCCACCTCGTCCAGCGCGGCCTCCAGGTAGGAGGGGAAGACGCCGATCAGCGCCAGCGCGATGTCCGGGTCGCCGCCGGCCGCCGTGAAGCCCTCGATCATCGGGGCGAAGGCGATCCGCACCGCCGGGTTGACCGACAGGTATTCGCTCATCAGCGTCTCGTCGTCCGCGCCGAGCAGCGACAGGACCACGGTCGCGCCCCAGCCCGTACGGTCCTTGCCCGCCGTGCAGTGGAAGAGCAGCGGCCCCGACCGCGGGTCGGCGAGCTCGGTGAGCAGCAGCCGGTACGCGGACTGCGCGGAGGCGGAGCTGACCAGAGAGCGGTACAGGCTGGTGAACAGGGCCTGCACCTTGCCGCCGCCCAGGTGCTCCTCCGCGACCACCGGGTCGGACAGGATGTCCTTGAGCTGGGCGGCGGGAATCTTCCCGGGGTCGCCGTCGCCCCCGTTGTCAGCCGCCATCTTGTCCGCCAGGGCGTCGGCTATGAGCAGCCGGGCACCGGCCGGCACCCGGTCGGGGTGTTCGCCGCGCTCCACGTCGGTACGAAAGTCGATGACGGTGCCGATGCCCAGCGCGGCCACCGCCGGGTCGGCGTCGAGGTCGAGCCGGTCGAGCTGGCCGGAGCGCAGCACGAGACCCGGGCGGACGCTGCGGCCTTCGGCGAGCGGGGTGCCGCCGAGGTCCCGGAGGTTGGCGACGGTCTTGGCGGGGGTGACGGTCATCGTGGCGGCTCCAACGTGATCAGAGAAATGCACGGCTCAGGACGAAGCGCGCTGGGTGACGCGTGTCATCCATATGATTTTCGGAGATTTCACTCCGGAAAGGTAATCGGCGGCCAGCGAGACCCCGAGGCCGAGCGCCAGGGCCACCAGGTGCCCGGCATCGGTGAAGGTCCGCTCCCGCCGCAGCACCGGCCCGACGGCGAGCGCCAGCAGACCGGCCCGGGCGGTGCTGCGCACCGGCCCGCGCGGCAGCGCCGAGGTCAGCGCCCCGAGCACGGTGTTGAACCCGTAGCTGGTCCCCACGTCCACCGCCCGCCGGGTCCGGGGGCCGGCCGTCCGGCGGAGCACCCCGTGGACCAGCAGGGTGGCCGTGACGTGCCCGAACAGGAAGGCGGCCGCCGTCCACCAGGCCCCGTAGGCGTACTCGGCGTACCCGAGGACGGCCACCAGCAGGAGCGCGTACGGCAGCGGCATCGGCTCCTCGACGAGGAGGGCGCTGGCGGGCAGGGTCTCCCAGCGGCCGGCGTCCAGGTTGTCGGCGTTGGTGGAGCAGCGGCGCAGCAGCCTCTCCCGCGTCGCCGGATCCAGCCGTTCCAGGGCGTACGCCCCGAGCTGGACCGTGCCCGTGTACACCGCGCTCAGCGGGACCGTCAAGGACAGGGGGCTCATCGCACCATGATCGGCCACGGGGGCGCCGTACGGCGAGGCGGGGAGCCGTGCCAATATGCGCAGGTCATGTCACACAGCCCCGCGCCGATGCGCGCCACGCGGGCCGCGCTCTTCGCGGCGGTGGCCGTCGCACTGGGTGCGGCGGGGCATTCGTACATGTCCGGTGCGGACCTTCCCGCGCTGGGGCTTCTGTCCGCATTCGGGCTGACCGGCGCTCTCGCCTGGCTCTCCGCCGGGCGCCGGCGCGGACCGCTCGCCATCACCGCCGCGCTGCTCGCCGTACAGGCGGTCCTGCACCTCGTCTTCTCCGCCTCGGCGGGCGGGGGAGAGCATCGGGCGGGCACGGACATGGACATGAACATGGGTGCGGGTCCGGACAGCGGTGCGGATGCCGCGCACGGCATGCACGGTGCGCTCTCCGTGGACGCTATGGCCGGCAGGGACGCCATGAGCGGCCTGGACGCCGTGAGCGGCATGGCCGGCATGGGGGACATGGCCGGCATGGGGGACATGGCCGCCGGCCACGCCCACGACGGGCTCGGCATGATCGCCGCGCACGCCCTCGCCGGGCTGTTCTGCGCGCTCTGGCTGGCCTGGGGCGAGGCCGCCGTCTTCCGGCTCGCCGCCGCCCTCGCGGCCGGGGCGCTGCTCGCCGCCCGGCCGCTCTCCCGGGTCCTCGCCCTGCTCCGGGCGCGCGTGCTCCCCGTAACGCCGGCGCGGTCGCCGCGACCCGCCGGGTACCCGCGGCCGCGGACCCTGCGCGGGGCCGTACACGCGCACACCGCCGAGCGGCGCGGGCCGCCCGCGCCCGCCCGGATCCGCATCACGGCCCCCGGCCGTCCTGCCCGCGCCTGACCGAACGGCGCACCCTCCCGGGAGGAGGGGCGAGACCTGGGGCCGCTCACCCATGTCTTCGCCAACACCTAGGACACCCATGTCTCTCGACGAGGTCGGGCAACTCCGCGCAGTGGACCCCGACGCCCCCGACGCCCCCGACGCCCCTGGGCCCGGGCCCGCGCCCGCTCGCCCGCGCACGCCCGGCACCTGGGCCGCCCTGCGGCCGCTGCTGCTGCGCCTGCACTTCTACGCCGGGGTGCTGATCGCCCCGCTCCTGCTCGTCGCCGCCACCACCGGGCTGCTCTACGCCGGTTCCTGGCAGGCCGAGAAGATCCTCTACGCCGACCAGCTGACCGTCGACCGCGTCGGCGCGAGCGCGCAGCCGCTCGGCGCCCAGGTCGCCGCGGCCGAGAACGCCGCGCCCCAGGGCACGGTGACGGCCGTCTGGCCCGCGCCGGAGGCCGATGCCACCACCCGGGTGATCATGGAGAGCCCGGGACTCGCCGAGGGCGAGACCCTCACCGTGTTCGTCGATCCGTATACGGCCGAGGTCCGCGGGAAGCTCACCACCGTCGGCGACGCGCTGCCCCTGCGGGCCTGGCTGAGCGAGTTCCACGCCAGCCTCCACCTGGGGGAGTTCGGCCGGAACTACAGCGAGCTCGCCGCGAGCTGGCTGTGGGTGGTCGCGCTCGGCGGGCTCGCGCTGTGGATCGGCCGCAAGCGGGCCCGTCAGGCCGGCCGTGCCGCGCTCGTCCTGCCCGACCGCACGGCGACCGGCCGCCGAAAGACCCTGTCCTGGCACGGCTCCGTCGGCGTCTGGATCGTGGTCGGCCTCGTCGGGCTCTCCGTCACCGGCCTGACCTGGTCGCGGTACGCCGGAGAGAACATCGAGGTGCTCAAGGACGGCCTCGGCGGCACCACCCCGGCCGTGGCCGCCAAGCTTCCCGGCGCCCCGGCCGAGGCGGGCGGCGAGCACGCCGGGCACGGCGCGGGCGGCGGCGACCAGGCGGCCGCACCGGCCCCGCCGGCGCCGGTGGACGCCATCGGCATCGACGGAGCGGTGGCGGCGGCCCGGTCCGCCGGGGTCACCGAGTCGCTGCGGATCACCCTGCCCGCCCAGGGCAAGGGGTACGTGGTCAAGGAGCAGGACAAGCAGGTGCCGGTGCACCTGGACGCGGTCGCCGTGGACCCCGCCGACGGCCGGGTCATGGACGAAGTCCGCTTCGCCGACCACCCGCTGCTCGCCCAGCTGACCCGCTTCGGCATCGACCTGCACATGGGCCTGACCTTCGGGCTCGCCAACCAGCTGGCCCTGGCCGCGCTGGCGGTCCTGGTGATGTCCATGGTCGTCTGGGGCTACCGCATGTGGTGGCTGCGCCGCCCGACCAAGGAGCGCACGCTCTCGGCCGGCCGCCCCCAGCCGCGCGGGGCCTGGCGGAAGCTGCCGGTGACGGTGCTGCTGCCGCTGGCCGCGGCGACGGCCGTGGTCGGCTGGTTCGTACCGATGCTGGGCATCAGCCTGCTGGTGTTCCTCGCGGGGGACCTGGCGCTGGGCTTCGCCGCGTCGAGGCGCGGGGCCGGGGCCGGCGCCGAGGTCTAGATCACCGTCCGTGGGCCCGGGCTCCTCAGGAGGAGCCCGGGCCCACGGCGTCAGCCGATCCTCCAGAGGGTGAGTGCGGTGACGTAGTCGGGCACGGGGCGGAAGTTGCCCTTGTTGGGCACCACCTCGGTGATGCGGAGCATCGCCAGGTTGCCGTCGCTGGTGACCGTGCACAGCACGGTGCCCTTCGTGAGCTCCTTGCCCTGGTGGAGCTGGTCGCTCGTCAGCTTGGAGGCCAGGGCGTTGGTGGCGACGGCGTCCTGGCACTCCTCCGGTGTGCTGCCCGGGCTCTTGCCCGTCGCCGTCAGGAAGACCAGGCCCGCGTCGCTCCAGTCGTGGTAAGTGAGTTCCATGTCCTCGTCCTCGCCGATCCTCCCGTTCGGAACGACCTTCGGAGCGTCGAGGTCGACGTGGGATCCGGTGCTGGAGGAGGGGGCGCGCAGGGTCAGGGGCTTGTCCTGGAAGACCACCGTGTACGCGGACTTCGGCGAGGAGGAGGCTGAGGTCTGCGGCGAGGAGGAGGCCTTGGCCGGATCCGGTGATCCGGACTCGGCCGCGGGCGCGGCCGGGGTTCCCTGCCGGGCGGGCGCCTTCGCGTCGTTCTTCGCGTCGTCCTCGTCCAGCAGCCAGACCGTGCCGGCTCCCGCGGCGACGGCCAGGACGAGGCACGCGGCGATGAGCCCGCCGCGGAACCCCTTCGGGGCCGGAGCGGGGCCCGGAGCCGTACCCGGCGCGGGCGTCGGGTGGTTCGGCCGCCCAGGCCCCGGTGGCCCCGGGGGCCGGGGCGGCGCGAACGCCGTGTCCGCGGCGTGCAGCCCGCCGAAGGCACCGGACGCCCCGGTCCCCGTACCGGCCGGGCCGAACCCGCCCGCGGGCGCCGCGGCAGCAGCCGCGCCCCGGTCCGCCACCGTCGGCACCGGCGGATGCTGCGCGGCCCGCACCCGCCGGGCGATCTCCTGCCCGACCGGCTCCGGGAGCCAGCCGTCGAAGTCGTTCAGCGGTCGTCCGGCGAACAGTTCGCACATCGCTGCGAGTTCGTCCGTGCCGATCCGCTCCGCCGGGTCCGCGGTCAGGCAGCGCTCCAGCAGCGGCCGCAGTTCCGCCGGGTAGCCGTTCAGGTCCGGAGGCAGCCGGTCGGTGTTGGCGATCCGCACGCCGATGGCCGTGGCCCCGCCCTCCCCGTACGGATGCCGCCCGGTGGCGGCGACCGCGGCGATGAGCCCGACCGCGAACAGGTCGCTCGCGGGGGTGACCTCGGCGCCCAGCGCGTGTTCGGGGGACATGTACTGCGGGGTGCCGATGACCCCGCCGGTGCGGGTGAGCTGCGTGCTGTCGGCGGCCCGGGCGATCCCGAAGTCGATGACGTACGGCCCGGCCGCGCCGAGCAGGAGGTTGGCGGGCTTCAGGTCGCGGTGCACGACCCCCGCGGCGTGGATGGAGCCGAGGGCCCGCGCCGTGCAGCCGATCAGCTGGAAGACGGCGGGGAGCGGCAGCGGGCCGTGGGTGCTCAGGGTGTCGTGCAGCGAGAGTCCCGGGACGAACACCGAGGCGAGCCAGGGCGAGGCGCCCGCGGTGTCGTGGTCGAGGACCGGTACGAGGTGGTAGCCCTGCACCCGGCGCGCGGCCCGCACCTCCTGCTCGAACCGGCTCCGGAAGTCCGGGTCCTGTCCGAACTCCCGGCGGATCAGCTTCAGCGCGACCGGCTGCCCGCCGCGCGTGTGCGAAAGGTAGACGGTGCCCATGCCGCCCTCGCCGATCCGGGCGATCAGCCGGTAGCCGGCGGTCTCGCGGGGGTCCTGGGGCTCAAGTGGGGCAAGTACGCTGCCGGTTCCGGTGGTCACGACGGAAAAGACTACGGCAGGCACCCCGGCTGATCAGCACGGATGTGCGGGGAAGCCCCCCTTGTGGCGGCCCGAGTTGATCAACGCGATCGCGCGGGGCCCGTACTCCCCCTCGTGAGTACGGGCCCACCGGCGTTCCGATCAGGGCGCGTACTTGTACCCCACCCGGCGCACGGTCTGGATCGCGCCGCGGTGGGCGGCGCCCAGCTTGCGGCGCAGCCGCGCGACGTGGACGTCGACCGTACGGCCGTCGCCGACGTGGCCGTAGCCCCAGACGGTGGTCACGAGCTGGTCGCGGCTGTGGACCCGGTGCGGGTGCGCGACCAGGTGGGCCAGCAGCTCGAACTCCAGGTACGTCAGGTCCAGGACCTCGCCGTCCACCTCCGCGGTGCGCTGCGCGGGGTCGATGCGGACCAGGGCGTCCCCGGTGACGGCCGCCGCACCCGGGGCCGAGGCACCCGGGGCCGGGGCGGCGGGAACGGACTGCGGGGAGAAGGCGATCGGCGGCTGCTGGTCGGCCGGTACGAGCACCAGGTAGCCGACCATGGGCGGCTGGCCGGGGAGGCTGGGCAGGGTGTGCGCGGGGGCGGGCAGCCAGGTGGCGCCGGGCGGCAGGAGGTCCACGACGCGTGCCACCTCGTCGCGGTCCACGGCCCGCAGGCGGTGGCGCGGACTGGGCGGGAAGGCCGGGTAGGTCAGGGGAGTGGTCGCAGCGGAGGCGGCAGAAGCGAAGGAACGGGTGTTCGCCATGAGTGGTCAGCTCTTTCACGCGGAGTGGTCGGCAGGAGACGTACGGAGAGCGTCGTCTTGTGTCGTACCGCGCAGACCGAAGGCCTGGGGGAGGTCGGTTCGAGGTCCCGGAGGCTTTAGAGGGCCGGCGCGTTCTTCGCGCGGCAACACACCCGGTCGAAATCGTGGTCCTGACGGGAAGGCCAGAACGGCTCGAGGTCGCTGCGACCGGTCGAGGTGTGCGAGTAGCTGGCCATGGCCCCATTCAAGCAGATGCGGGGGCCCCGGGGCAGACCCTGTCTCATTCTATGGAGCGGAATCCCATATTCCGTGATCATGGCGTGAACGGACCATTGCAATCCCGACAAACCGTCACCCGCCCA
The DNA here is from genome assembly GCF_044759865.1 of Streptomyces sp. NPDC099050. Classification (NCBI taxonomy): domain Bacteria; kingdom Bacillati; phylum Actinomycetota; class Actinomycetes; order Kitasatosporales; family Streptomycetaceae; genus Streptomyces; species Streptomyces sp. NPDC099050. Next base: position 123,598 of record NZ_JBIWAE010000002.1, read on the forward strand.
GCCTCTTCCTCCAGTCCATCCCGGTCACCCGTATCGCATCGTGGGCGGATCCGTCCCACGTCCATGTCAGACCCACCCCGTCCAGCGCATGGACGACCTCCCGGCCCACGGAGGCGGTGAGTTCCCCGCCCTCCTCGAAGCCCCCGTAGAGCAGCCACAGGTCACCCCCTGCCGCCGCGCCCTCGGTGCATTGGGCGTGGAAGAAGACGAACCCCCGGGCGTCCTCCCGGCCCGCCGCCCGGATCTCGGCGAGGCCGCAGGAGCGGCAGCAGGCGAAGTTCTCCCGCGCGGTGATGCCGGCGGCGTCGAGGGCGGCGAAGGCCCGCGCCAGGCGCTCGGGATCGGTCTCGCCCACCCAGCCGGCCTGCTCCGCCAGCCGCTCCCGCCAGAGCCGGTCGACCAAGCGCTCGGCCTGGGCGCGCGACACCGGCCTGATGCCGTCCGCGACGAGGTACTCCTCGGCGTGCTCGCTCAGGGCCGCCCGGTCGTCGTAACCGCACCGCAGTCCGTCCCGTACGAGCCCGGTCAGCTCCTCCTCCACCTCCGGGGCGAGCGGCGCCACCTCCTCAACCGGAAACTCCAGCCGCTCCCAGGTCGGCCCGAGGTCCCAGCCCTTCTCCCGGCGGGCCCAGCGGGCCATCACGTCCACCACCTCGGCCGCCGTGCGGACGAAGGCCTGGAAGTGCCGGTCGGGGGCGCCGTCGCGGTATTCCAACTGATAGTCCCCACCGGTCTCGTGCCAGACCTGGGCGAACACGTCGGGCTCGTCCGGCAGCCGCTCCACGATGAGGAAGCGGTCGCCGTCGGCGCCGATGCGCCCGACGAGCTCGGACAGCCAGGGCAGCGCTGGGCGGCGGTAGGTCTCGGCGGGCTCGGTGCGGAGGGTGACGGGCAGCATGGCGCACACGATGGCAGGTGCCACCGACAGCGCGGCGCCCGCCCTCCCTGGGGGAGGACGGGCGCCGGGGTGCTGTCAGAGGGGGCCTGCCGGGGTTAGACCAGGCCGTCCTTCTCCAGGGCGGTGCAGCAGGTGTCCGTGATGAGGCGGGTCACCACGTACGGGTCGACGTTCGCGTTCGGGCGGCGGTCCTCGATGTAGCCCTTGCCGTCCTTCTCGACCTGCCACGGGATGCGGACGGAGGCGCCGCGGTCCGAGACGCCGTAGCTGTACTCGTTCCACGGGGCGGTCTCGTGCAGGCCCGTCAGGCGCTCGTCGATGCCCGCGCCGTAGTTCTTGACGTGGTCCAGCGGCTTGCTGCCCTCGCCCAGCGACTCGGCCGCGGAGATGATCGCGCGGTAGTCCTCGCGCATCGCCCTCGTGGAGAAGTTGGTGTGCGCGCCCGCGCCGTTCCAGTCGCCCTTGACGGGCTTCGGGTTCAGCGTCGCGGAGACGTTGAAGTCCTCGGCGGTGCGGTAGAGCAGCCAGCGCGCGATCCACAGCTGGTCGGAGACCTCCAGCGGGCCGACCGGGCCGACCTGGAACTCCCACTGGCCGGGCATGACCTCGGCGTTGATGCCGGAGATGGCCAGACCCGCCGCGAGGCAGTGGTCCAGGTGCTTCTCGACGATGTCGCGGCCGAAGATCTCGTCCGAGCCGACGCCGCAGTAGTAGCCGCCCTGCGCGGCCGGGAAGCCGTTGACCGGGAAACCGAGCGGGCGGGCGCCGTCGAAGAAGGTGTACTCCTGCTCGATGCCGTAGATCGGCTCCTGAGCGGCGAACTTCTCGGCGACCGGGCGCAGCAGCGCGCGGGTGTTCGACTCGTGCGGGGTCATGTCGATGTTCAGGACCTCGCACAGGACGAGGACGTTGTCGCCGCCGCGGATCGGGTCCGGGCAGGTGAACACCGGCTGGAGTACGCGGTCGGAGGCGTGGCCCTCGGCCTGGTTGGTGCTCGAACCGTCGAAGCCCCAGATCGGCAGCGCGTCGCCGTCCGCCATGATCTTGGTCTTGGAGCGCAGCTTCGCCGTCGGCTCGGTTCCGTCGATCCAGATGTACTCAGCCTTGTAGCTCACGGGCCCCATCCTTCGGTGCGTCGCTCCGGCGCAGACTCTGCGGGTGCTGCGCTGCGTCCTGCGGATCGCGTACGGCGGTTCACGTCCCTGTGGCTCGCGTACTGCGAATTCGTTCTGCGGTGTTGACCGCAGAGTGCCCGCTCGCGATTTCTCTTCCGTTGCCCGTGTGTGAACCCCGTGTTACCGAGGTTTGCGCCGCAGGTGGGCGTGGTCGAGAGGGTTGGCGTTCGGATACCCGTACGGGTGGGGCAGACTGAGCGGGTGAGCATTTCGTACGATGTGACGTCCGCCGGAGATGCCGCCTCAGAGGCCGCTTCCGGGCCCCGCCCCCGGGTCGGGCTGCTGGGCACCGGCCCATGGGCCCGCCGCACGCACGCCCCCGCCCTCGCCGCGCATCCCGGCTCCGAGTTCGTCGGAGTCTGGGGCCGGCGCCCCGAAGCCGCGGCCGAGCTGGCGCGCGAGTACGGGGTGAAGGTGTACGAAGACCCCGACGCGCTGTTCGCCGACTGTGACGCCGTGGCCTTCGCCCTCCCGCCCGACGTGCAGGCCCCGCTCGCCGTGCGCGCGGCCGCCGCCGGCTGCCATCTGCTGCTCGACAAGCCCGTCGCCACGACCCCGGCCGACGCCCGCGCGGTCGCCGAGGCCGTGGCCGAGCACCGGGTCGCCTCCGTCGTCTTCCTCACCCTGCGCTTCGCCGAGCCGACCGCCGGCTGGGTCGAGGAGCAGGCGGAGCGCACGGGCTGGTTCACCGCCGCCGCGCACTGGCTCGGCGCGGTCTTCCCGCCCGACGGCGAGCCCAGCGCCTACGCCGACTCGCCCTGGCGCAAGGCCAAGGGCGGGCTGTGGGACGTGGGCCCGCACGCCCTGTCCGTACTCATCCCGGTCCTCGGCGACGTCACCGGGGTCAGCGCCACCCGCGGCCCCGCCGACGTGGTCCAGCTGGCCCTGCGGCACGCCTCCGGCGCCGCCAGCACCGCCGTGCTCAGCCTCAGCTCCCCGCGCGCGGCCGCCGGGGTGGGACTGGAACTGCGCGGGACCGCCGGCGTCTTCGGCCTGCCGGACTGGAGCGACGTCCCGGGGGCGTACGGCCGCGCCCTGGACGCGCTCCTCGCCTCGGCCCGGACCGGGGTGCCGGACGTACGGGGGGCGGAGTTCGGAGCCCGGCTGACGGAGATCCTGGCGGAGGCGGAGGCGCAGCTGCCGGAGTGAGCCGGCTTCGGAGGCCCGCTGCCCGGACGGCGGGCCCGTCGTCGCCCGCCGCTATTTGATGACCGCGTTGGCCACGATGATGGCCAGCCCGATCGTGGCGTCGGCGACCCCGATGAGCAGCGACGTGGCGAGCTTGTAGCCGACCCTGAGGGCCACGAAGGCGCCCCAGGCGAACAGCATCGCGGTGTTCACGCCGAGCCCGACGGCCGTGACCGCGTGCGAGTCCCAGTCGGCGAGTCCGGCGACGAGCAGGAGCAGGACGGTGGGCAGGGTGGCCGCGATCATGGGCCACTCGTTCCACAGCGCCCGCCCGAGGATCCGCCACCGGTGACCGGCGGAGCCGGCCTGATGGGTGCTCATGTGGTGCGAGTACCCGTGCGCGAGCCCGGCCGTGGCGGCGGTGACGAGCACCCAGCTGGCGTCGTAGAAGGGGGTGTACTCCCCGCCCTTCTGGTCGAGCGCGGCCAGCAGCCCGGACGCGAGGACGGTCCCGTACACCCCGCCGAACATCCAGTCGGCGCCGCGCCGGGGCGGGGGGAGCGCGGACGCCGGGAGGGCCGGCGGCGTAGGCGGCGTAGGCGGCTCGCCGGGCGTGGTGGGACGCGGGTGCCGCTGCTCGTTCACGACGGATCCTTTGGTGCGGTACGTCCCCTTTGTGCTGGCCTCACCCTACGAGGCGCGGGATGGGGCCCGTGTGGAGGCTGAGACGGGGGCGGTGTGAAGGATGCGACGGGGCGATGCGAAGGCGGGGGCGGGTGCGATGCGTAGGCCGGGACGGGGGCGGGGCCGCGACCTGCCGGAGTGCGGCCCGGCCCCGGCGGCGTAGCGGCGGAATACCGTGGATCGCGGGCGACTTGAACCCCGCATGGCAACTCTTGGACTCATCGGAAGCGGCAACATCGGAAGCACCCTCGCGCGGCTCGCCGTGGACGCGGGGCTGGACGTGGTCCTCAGCAATTCCAGAGGACCGCAGACCCTGGACGCCCTGGTCGCCGAACTCGGCCCGCGCGCCCGGGCCGCCACCCCGGCCGAGGCGGCCGCGGCCGGCGACTGGGTCGTGGCCACCATCCCGCTGGGGCACTACCGCGAGCTGCCCGCCGACGCACTGGCGGGCAAGGTCGTCCTCGACACGCTCAACTACTACCCGCAGCGGGACGGGGTCCTCCCCGCCCTGGAGGCGGAGGAGACCACCACCAGCGCGCTGGTCCAGGAGCACCTGGCCGGGGCGAGGGTCGTCAAGGCGTTCAACAACATCTACTTCAAGCACCTGCTCGCCCTCGCCCGTCCGGCCGGTTCTCCGGACCGCTCGGCCCTGCCGATCGCCGGCGAGGACCCGGCCGCCCGCGCGTCCGCCACCCGCCTCCTCGATCTGCTCGGCTACGACGCGGTCGACGCGGGGGAACTCGCGGAGAGCTGGCGCTTCCAGCGCGACACGCCCGTGTACGTGCTCCCGTACGCCGAGGACCTGTCCCGTCCCGGGGGCCTCGCCGAGGACCCGGGTGCCGTCGCCGACGCGGCGGCCGTCCGCGCCGCCCTGGCGAAGGCCGTCCGTCCGGCGGGCTCCGCCGGATGAGGATCCTGACGGTCGGAGCCGGAGCCGCGGGCGGCTACTTCGGCGCCCGCCTCGCCCGGGCGGGGCAGGACGTCACCTTCCTGGTCCGCCCCCGGCGGGCCGAAGCCCTGCGGGCGCGCGGGCTGCGGGTGAGCGGGCCGGGGGAGGAGATCGCGTTCGCCCCGCGGCTGGTCACCGCCGACGCGCTGGCGGGGGCGGGTGCGCCGGAGGGGACGGGTGCGCCGGACGGGACGTACGACCTCGTCCTGCTGTCCGTGAAGTCCACCTCCCTCGAAGCGGCCGTCCGGGACCTCGCACCGGCGGTCGGTCCCGGGACGGCGATTCTGCCCCTGCTCAACGGAATGGCCCACCTCGACCGCCTCGCGGACCGGTTCGGGGACGCGGCGGTGCTCGGCGGAGTGGCCAAGGTGGTCACCACCCTGAACGAGCACGGCGACATCCTCCGGATGGCCCCGCCCACCGTGGTGCTCACCGGCGAACGCGACGGCCGCCCCTCGGCGCGGGTGGACGCCGTCCGCGCGGTGCTGGCCGGGGCGGGGATCGACAGCCCCGAAGTGCCCGACATCGTCGGCGCCATGTGGCACAAGTGGGTCTTCATCACCACCCTGGTGGCGGTGACCTCCCTGGCGCGCGGAGCCGTCGGCGAGATCAACGCCGTGCCCGGCGGGACCGGGTTCGGCCTCGCGGTCCTCGCCGAGGCGGCCGCGGTGTCGGCCGCCGCCGGGTACCCGGTCCCGGAGCCGGAACTCGCCCTCACCGCGCGGACGCTGGCCGTCCCGGGCTCGCCGCTGACCCCGTCGCTGTACCGGGACCTGCTCGCCGGTCACCCGACCGAGGTTGAGCACGTGCTCGGCGACCTGTCCGCCCGGGCCCGCGGCTTCGCCGTCCTCACCCCGCTCCTGGACCTCGCCACACTCCAGCTGCGGCTCCATCAGCGGCGGGTGACGGGGGAGGGGTGACGGCGGAGGAGTGACGGGGGAGGAGTGACGGCGGAGGGGGTGACGACAGGCCCTGGGGCCCTCTAGGTGCGGGGGCCCGACGTCCGGGAGAGGGCTTCGCGGACGGCCTCGTCCGAGCGGGCCACCAGCGCCGTGCCGTCCTCGGCCGTGATGATCGGGCGCTGGATCAGCTTCGGGTGGGCCGCCAGGTGGCTGATCCAGGCCCCGCGGGACTCTGCGGTCTCCTCGCGCGGGAGGTCCCGTACACCCGTCTCCTTGGCCAGTGGGTCCGAGGTGCGGGTGATGTCCCAGGGTTCCAGGCCCAGTCGGCCCAGGACCTCGCGGATCTCGGCCTCGGAGGGCACGTCCTCCAGGTAGCGGCGGACGGTGTACTCGGCGCCCTCCGCGTCCAGCAGGGTCAGTGCGCCACGGCACTTCGAGCAGGCGGGATTGATCCAGATCTCCATGCCCGAAATCTTAGTCGGGCGTCGTCTGGCCAGGTCCTTTGTCAGTGGTCGCCGGTAAAATTCAAGGAGAAGGACAGGACGCCAACTTGCCTTTGGGAGGCTGTAGATGGCCACTGCCATGACCCTGCACACCATCGAGCCCGTCAAGAAGAAGCCGCTGCCGGCGGGGCTGCCCCGGGAGTGGTACGAGAGCCACAACCGGCGGCTGAAGGCGATGCGGCTCGCGATATCGCTGCTCGACTCCGGCACGTATGACGTACAGCGCGCCACCAACCGCAAGATCCGCACGATGGCCGTCCGGACGGGCATCCGCCGGCCGTCGAACGTCACCTGCAAGATGGTCCGCTCCTTCATCCGCGACGCCGGGTAGGTCTCAGCCCGCCTCGGGGACCTTCGGGAAGCTGAAGCCGTAGCCCTGCTCCTTGAGCCACGGCAGCAGCTTTTCGAGGGCCTCGACGGACGGGGAGCGGTCGCCGCCCCCGTCGTGCGTGAGGTCCCGCCGTTTGGTCATGTGATCAGTACGGCGTGGTCACCGCCCGCCGTCCCGCTCCGCGTCCAGGGACAGCACCAGCAGGGCCACGTCGTCGCGCGGCCCGCCTCCGGTGAAGGACCTCAAGTCCCGCCACACCGCCGGTGCCAGCCCCGCCGGATCGGTCGCCAGGACGGGCACGCGCGCGGCCAGCGGGTAGAAGTTGCCCGCCGCGTCGCGGGCCTCCGTCACCCCGTCCGTGTACATGACCAGCCGGTCCCCGGGGACGATCCGGAGCTCGGCCGGCGCCGCCGGGGTGGGGCCGGCCAGGCCCAGGCCCAGCGGGGGCCCCGGGTCCACGTCGACTTCCGAGACCGTGAAACCCCGTAGCAGCAGGGGCGGGGGATGCCCGCACGACACGATCCGTACGAGGTCCAGCCCGGGCGGGAACTCCAGCAGCACCGCCGTCGCGAAGAGCTCCGCGTGGTCCACCGACTCGGCCGCCGAGTCCGCCAGCAGCCGCCGGTCCAGCCGGGCCGCCACCGTCGTGAGCTCCGCGTCGTCCAGCACCCCCTCCCGGAAGGCGCCGAGCAGCGAGGCCACGGTGCCGACGGCGGCCAGGCCGTGGCCCTGGACGTCACCGATCAGCGCGCGCACGCCGTGGGGGCCGACCCGTACGTCGTACAGGTCGCCGCCGACCAGGGTGCCGTGCTGCGCGGCCCGGTAGAGGCCCGCGCAGCCGACCGCGCCGACCCGTTCGGGGACGGGCGGCAGGACCGCCAGCTGCGCCGCCTCCGCGACGGTGCGCACGCTCACCAGCTGGGCGTCGCGGCGTTTTCGGACCCAGGCGACCACCACGCTGAGCAGCCCGATCACCGCGACGGTTCCGAGGTCGGAACCCTGGGCTTGGGCGATCCCGAGCGAGGGGAGGCCGAGGAGGACCAGCACCACCGCGGCGAAGACGGCCGTCCCGGCGGCCCCGTAGGCGAAGGCGGCCACCGGGGGGAGCCCGGCCAGGAAGAAGCCCAGCTCCACGTCGCCGGGGGTGATGCGCTGCACGAACACCAGTACGACGAGGGCCACCGCGGGCGCGAGGCGGGCCCAGCGCGGCGGCGGCGCCCCGCGCAGCCAGCCAGGCTCCTCGCGTCGGCGTCTCACCCCTCCACCCTGATCCCGGCGCCGAAGGCGCGCACGCCGGGTGGCTCCTTCCGGCGGCGCCCGCGACAGTGGGGGCGTGAATGAAGCGGATGGTGCGGCGGGGCAGAGCGCGGCGATGAGCACACGGCTGAACTGGCTGCGCGCGGGGGTGCTCGGCGCGAACGACGGGATCATCTCCACGGCGGGCCTGGTCGTCGGCGTCGCCGGGGCCACGACCTCGCGCACGGCGATCATGGCGGCGGGCGTCGCCGGGCTGCTGGCGGGCGCGCTGTCGATGGCGGCGGGGGAGTACGTGTCGGTCAGCTCCCAGCGGGACTCGGAGAAGGCGGCGCTGGACCTGGAGCGGCGGGAGCTGGCGGAGTCGCCGCAGGAGGAGCTGGAGGAACTGACGGGGCTGCTGGTCGGCAGGGGGCTGAGCGAGCCGGTGGCACGGGAGGCCGCGGAGCAGCTGACGGAGCGGGACGCGCTGCGGGCGCACGCGCGGGTGGAGCTGGGGATCAACCCCGACGAGCTGGCCAATCCCTGGCACGCGGCGCTGGCGAGCCTGGTGGCGTTCACGGTGGGGGCGTTGCTGCCCCTGCTGGCGATCGTCCTGCCGGGGGCCCCGCAGCGGGTTCCGGTGACCGTGGTCGCGGTCCTGCTCTCCCTGACCCTGTGCGGGGTGCTCAGCGCCCGTCTGGGCGGGGCGCCCGCCATCCGGGCGATCCTGCGCAACGTCACCGGCGGCGCCCTGGCCATGGCGGTGACCTACGCGGTCGGCACCTGGCTGGGCACCGCCACCTGAGAGCCCGGTCTGCGGCCCGCGACTCCGGGGCCGCGGGGCACGCGGGGGCGGGAGCGCTGCCAAGATGGGGGCATGCGTATCGCGGTCACCGGGGCCACCGGCCTCATCGGCAGCGCCCTCGGGCGGTCACTGAAGGCCGACGGGCACGAGCTCGTCCGGTTCGTGCGGCGGGAGCCGGCCGGGCCCGGCGAGGCGCGGTGGGACCCCGCGCGGGGGTACGTGGACCCGGCGGGGCTCGCCGGGTGCGAAGCCGTCGTGCACCTCGCCGGGGCCGGCGTCGGGGACCACCGCTGGACGGCCGCCTACAAGCGGGAGATCCGCGACAGCCGGGTCAAGGGCACGGCGGCCGTCGCCGCGGCCGTCGCCGCGATGGACGAGCCGCCCGCGACGCTCGTCTGCGGATCCGCCATCGGGTACTACGGGGACACCGGCGACCGGACCGTCGACGAGGACGCCCCGGCCGGGGAGGGCTTCCTGCCCGAGGTCTGCGTGGAATGGGAGGCCGCCGCCGCGCCCGCCCGGGACGCCGGGGTCCGGACCGTGTCCGCCCGTACCGGACTGGTCGTGGCCGCCGAGGGCGGGGCCTGGGGGAAGCTGTTCCCGATCTTCAAGGCCGGCCTCGGCGGCCGCCTCGGCGACGGCCGCCAGTACTGGTCGCACATCTCGATGCACGACGAGATCGCCGCCCTGCGCCACATCATCGACACGCCCGCCCTGACCGGTCCGGTGAACCTGACCGCCCCCGAGCCCCTGACCAACCGCGAGGTCACCGCCGCGATGGGCCGGGTCCTGCACCGCCCGGCGGTCTTCGCCGTGCCCGCGCCGGTCATGCGCGTGGTGCTCGGGGAGTTCGCCCAGGACGTGCTGGGCAGTCAGCGGGTGCGCCCGGCCCGGCTGCTGGAGACCGGGTTCGTCTTCCGGTACCCGGGGATCGAGGAGTCGATCAGGGCCGCGCTGGAGGCCTGAGACGCCCCCGGAGCCCCGGGGCTCCGGGGGAGCGCCCCGGCGCACGCGTGCGACCGCATGTGAGCCGAATGCGACCGTCGTGCGACCGGAGTTGACCGCATTACCCGCAATGGCCCGACCAACTCGGGTTCCGCTCGACCCCGTTGGGGGAAGGAGGTTCCCCACACAGCCGGGCCGACCTCGGGGAGGGGCACGTGCTCAACAGCACACACGCACATCATGCGGACGTGGTCATCGTAGGAGCCGGAGTCTCCGGACTCGCGGCAGCGCACCACCTGATCGCGGCCGGGGTCACGGTCATCGTCCTGGAGGGCGCGGACGACGCGGGCGGCCGGATGGCCACCGAGACCGTGGACGGCTTCCGGCTCGACCGGATCGGCCAGCTCCTGAACACCGCCTACACCGAACCGGCCCGCACCCCGGGCCTGGAAGGCCTGGTCCTCAAACCCTTCGCGCCCGGCGCCCTCGTCCACAGCGAGGGCAGGACGCTGCGCGCCGGGGCCCTCACCCCCGCCCGCGCCCTGACCAGCGGCTCCCTCGACCAGGCCCGGATCGGCGCGGCGCTCGGCCGCCTCGCCGCCCTGCCCGAGGAACGCCTCCTGGCCCGACCCGAGCGCACCGCGCACGCCGCCCTGAGCTCCAGGAGCCTCGGTACGACGCTGCGCCCGCTCCTCGCCGCGCTCCTGCGCGACCCCGCGCTCACCACCTCCAGCCGCGTCGCCGACCTGGCCCTGCGCACCTTCGCGCGCGGCCGCCTCGCCGTACCCGAGGGCGGCGCCGCCACCCTGCCCGGACTGCTCGCCGCAGCGCTGCCGCCCGGCACCGTACGCACCGGGGTCCGGGTCCGCTCCGTCGCCACCAACCTGGTCACCACCGAGGAACACGGCGACTTCAGCTGCCGCTCCGCGGTCCTGGCCACCGGCGCCCGGGCCGCCGCCGAACTGCTCCCGGGCCTGCGGGTGCCCACCTTCCACCAGGTGACCGTGATGCACCACGCCACCACCACCCCGCTCGCCTCGGACGGCTCGCTGCTCGTGGACGGGGACCCGGACTGGCCCGTCGCCCACACGGCGGTCATGAGCGCGGTCGACCCGACGCGCGCCCCCGCGGGCCGCAGCCTGGTCACCACCACCGTGCTCGGCCCGCCGCCGCCCACCCGGACGGTCGCCTCGCGCCTCGCCCGGCTCTACGAGACCGCGACCCGGGACTGGGAGCTGCTCACCGTCCACCACACCCCCGAGGCCGTCCCCGCCATGCCGCCGCCGCAGGACACCCGGCGCACCGTCCGGGTCCTGGCCGGGCTGTACGTGTGCGGCGACCACCGGGACACCAACACCGTCGAGGGCGCCCTGCGCTCGGCCCGCCGCGCCGCCGCCGCGCTCCTGCGCGACTTCGGCATCCCCGTCCCGTCCGCCCCCCGAGCCGCCCTCCCGGTGGCCGCCTGAGCCAACCACCCACCCGCCGGGCGGCTCCACCCCAGCCCCGCGGGCAACCACGCCCGCGGGGCCGCGCCACCCTGCGGGCAACCACCGCCCTCGGGGGCCGAGTCGCCCCGCGGGTCACCACCTGCCTCGGCATCGCCCCGCGGGCAACCACCCACCTCGGGGCTGATTGCCCGCAGGGCAAATCCAGCCCCTCCGGCGTTTGAGGAGCGGGGTCCGGGGCGGAGCCCCGGGAGCGGACCCGCAGGGACACCACGGCGCAGCCCCCGGGGCCCCGGGGGCACAGCCGGGGGGCGCGCCCCCAGCCGACCCGCAGGGTCAGGACAGCGCGGCCACCCGGTCCCGATACCCCCGCACCGCGGACGCGTCCCGGTACGGCTCCAGCCGCCGCTCGAAGTCCCGCACGTACTCCACCGCCCGCACCGACCGCATCTCCATCGCCTGCTGCGCGGCCTCCGCACCCAGCGCGCACGCCTGGTCCAGCTCGCCCAGCCCCAGCCGCGCCGTGGCCAGCACCACCCGGCAGAACAGCCGCGAGCGCGCGTACGAGGGCGCCCGCAGCTGCAGGGACCGCTCCGCGTGCTGCGCCGAGGCCCGGTACTGCTGCAGGTCCCGGTGGCAGTGCCCGAACTCGTCCGCGAGCTGCGCCTCGTCGTAGTCCCGCGCCCAGTGCGGTACGTCGTCCCCCGGCCGGGCCGCCCCCAGCGCCCGCTCGGCCCGCACCAGCGAGGCCGTCGACGCCCTGACCTCCCCGAGCACCGCGTGCCCGCGCGCCTCCGCCGAGTGCAGCAGCGCCTGCACCACCGGCGGCGGCCCGGAGCCCACGCCCTGCTGGGCCACCCGGGCCAATTGCACCGCCTCCCGGCCGTGGCCGAGGTAGACCGCCTGCCGGCTCATCGTGATCAGCACGTACGCCCCGTACGGCCGGTCCCCGGCGGCCTGCGCCAGCCGCAGCGCCTGGACGAAGTACCGCTGGGCGAGCCCGTGCGCGGCGATGTCGTACGAGGTCCAGCCCGCGAGCCGGGTCAGATCGGCCGCGGCGGAGAACAGCCGGCGCCCGGTGGTCTCCCCGTAGGTGCCGCGCAGCATCGGCTCGGCCTCGTGCTCCAGGTACCGCACCAGGGCCTGGCGGGCGTGGCCGCCCCCGTAGGCGTGGTCCAGGGTGCGGAACAGCTCGCCCACCGATCTGAGCGCCGCGATGTCACCGCCGGTCACCCGCTGCCCGGGCCCGCGGTCGATCTGCCGCTGCCGGGGCACCGAGGCCCGGCCGGGCAGCGGACGGCCCAGCTCGGCACGGCCCAGCTCGGCACGGCCCTGTTCGGCGCGGCCCTGTTCGGGGCGGCCCTGTTCCGGAACGCGTGCGGCGCCCTGCTCCGCGCCCCGGCCGACCCGCTCGTCGGCGCGCCCGATCAGCCAGTCCCGGCTGGGCACCACCAGCCCGGCCGGAGTGAAGGCGATCTTGCGCAGCTCGGCGTGCGAACCGGAGTCCTTGCGCCACAGCCCGCTCGCGATGTCCACGGCCTCCTCGGGGGTGGCCGCGAACTCCAGCCCCGCGTACACCGGGGCGCACGCGTCCAGGCCCAGGTCCTGGGCGGACAGCCGCCGCCCCAGGCGCCGGGTGAACACCTCCGCGATCAGCGCCGGGGTGGTGCCGCGCGGCTGCTGCCCGCGCAGCCAGCGGGTCACGGAGGTCTTGTCGTACCGCAGATCGAGACCGTGCTCCAGACCTAGCTGGTCGACACGGCGGGCGAGCCCGGCGTTGGAGAACCCGGCCTCGGCGATCAGCGCCGAGAGCTGCCGGTTGGGGACGCGCTGGGCAGGTCGTTCCGTCATCGGCTCCACGGTCTCCTGACGTAACGGACCGGAGTTCCGGCCCTGTAAACGGCGTGAATGTAGCGGCGAACCTTGCCCGTACCGCCCTCTCTGTCCCACATTCATCCGATCGTGTGCAGAACCGGTGGGTCTCTTTACGGACCGACCCCCTCCACCCGCGTACGCTGCGCCCCATGACCCGCCGGCCCACCGGGGAGCCCCGCCCCGGCAGCTGCGAGCGCCCCGGAGGCGACGGCAGCCACGCAGAGTCCACGGCCCCGCCGCACGTACCCGAGCTGGCCGCGCCCGAGCTCACCGAGGCGGAGTGCCGTCGCTGCGGGACGTACATCGCGGGTCTCGACGGGCGCTACGCGTGCGGGGTCTGCGGCTGGGTGAACGACCACACCGAGGGGCACCGCCGGCTGCCGCGGGCGGACGAGGACCCGGACCGGCCGCCCCTGGGCCGCAGGCGCCCGAAACAGCTCCCCGGACCCACCGGACCCACCGGACCCCCCGGATCCCCGGATCCCGGGCCTTGGGCGTTGTCCGGGACGGGCGGCTGACGGGGCCCGCGGGGGCCGCCGTACCCTTGCTGGGTGCGATAGGTGCACACAGCAAGTTCGTCGGCAGGTTCAATGAGGAGGCGCCGCGGTGGCTGAGCTTGGGTTTGTCCGCATGGGCTTCGGTCCGGAGGCCGTGGAGTACACGGTGGCCTGGGAAGAACAGCGCCGGGTGCACGCGGCCCGCTTCGCGGACGAGATCGAGGACACCTGCCTGCTGCTGGAGCACCAGCCCGTCTACACGGCCGGCCGGCGCACCGCCGACAACGAGCGGCCGCTCGACGGCACCCCCGTCGTGGACGTGGACCGCGGCGGCAAGATCACCTGGCACGGCCCGGGCCAGCTGGTCGGCTACCCGATCATGAAGCTGCCCCGCCCGGTCGACGTGGTCGCCCACGTCCGCCGCCTGGAGGACGCGCTGATCCGCACGGCCGCCGAGTTCGGCCTGGAGACCACCCGTGTCGAGGGGCGCAGCGGGGTCTGGGTGCTCGGCGACCCGGTGGAGGAGCGGCCGAAGATCGGCGGTCTCTCGCTGGACTTCGACCCGCGGCTGCACGACGAGGAGTTCGACGCCCGGCTGAACGGCCCCGAGTACGCCCCGTCCAACGCCGGCCAGCGCCGCGAGGACCGCAAGCTCGCCGCCATCGGCATCCGGGTCGCCAAGGGCGTCACGATGCACGGCTTCGCCATCAACGTGAACCCCGACAACACCTGGTTCGACCGGATCGTCCCCTGCGGGATCCGCGACGCCGGTGTGACCTCGCTCTCGTACGAACTGGGCCGCGAGATCACCATCGCCGAGGTGCTGCCGGTGATCGAACGGCACCTGAAGGACGTGCTGGAGCAGGCCGAGCTGCGCCCGCGGGAGATAGAGCCCGCCGCGGGCTGATCCCGGGGGGACGGCGGGGAATGGGTCGGGCCGCCCGCAGGTTGGCCGAGTGAAGAACGTATGAAATTACGGGCGTACCCTGGTGGGCGCCGAAGAATCGAAGTCACAGGGAGCCGGTCGTGTCCGCAGTCGCACCCGACGGACGCAAGATGCTGCGCCTAGAGGTCCGTAACGCCCAGACGCCCATCGAGCGCAAGCCCGAGTGGATCAAGACGCGGGCCAAGATGGGTCCCGAGTACACCAAGATGCAGGCCCTGGTGAAGGGCGAAGGACTGCACACGGTGTGCCAGGAGGCCGGCTGCCCGAACATCTACGAATGCTGGGAGGACCGCGAGGCCACCTTCCTCATCGGTGGCGACCAGTGCACCCGGCGCTGTGACTTCTGCCAGATCGACACGGGCAAGCCCGAGGCGCTCGACCGCGACGAGCCCCGCCGCGTCGGCGAGTCCGTCGTCACGATGGACCTGAACTACGCCACCATCACGGGCGTCGCGCGCGACGACTTGGCGGACGGCGGTGCCTGGCTCTACGCGGAGACCGTGCGCCAGATCCACCAGCAGACGGCGGGCCGCGAGAGCGGTCACACCAAGGTCGAGCTGCTCGCCCCGGACTTCAACGCGGTCCCGGAGCTGCTGGAAGAGGTCTTCGCCTCCCGCCCCGAGGTCTTCGCCCACAACATCGAGACGGTGCCGCGCATCTTCAAGCGCATCCGCCCCGGCTTCCGCTACGAGCGCTCGATGGACGTCATCACCCGGGCGCGGGCCTACGGCCTCGTCACCAAGTCCAACCTGATCCTGGGCATGGGCGAGGAGCGCGAGGAGGTCAGCCAGGCGCTGAAGGACCTCCACGAGGCGGGCTGCGAGCTCATCACCATCACCCAGTACCTGCGGCCCTCGCCGCGGCACCACCCCGTCGAGCGCTGGGTCAAGCCGGCCGAGTTCGTGGAGCTGGCGCAGGAGGCCGAGGAGATCGGCTTCTCCGGAGTCATGTCCGGCCCGCTGGTCCGTTCCTCGTACCGCGCCGGGCGGCTCTACCAGCAGGCGATGGAGAAGCGCGCGACCGTCTGAGGCAACTCCTGGGACTGGTGATGCGAGAGGTATGTGAACTCGCGCACAAAGTCTTACTTACGGGTAACCCCGCACCGATGCGGCCCCTAGGCTTTCTCTAGCGAGAGACCTAGTGGGCCGCATCAAGGTTTCATCACTGTTTGACCAGTCGGTCATGCCCTGGTAACACCAGTCAGTGACGATTGTTCGACGCACCGCACACACGCTTGGCACCCCCCGACGTGAGCACCGTGAAAGGGTCGACACCATGCAGGCCGCGCCCGTACGCGCCATCGCCATTCCGTCCTTCACCGACGCCGTCCGCGGCCTGGAGTCGCTGCTCATGAGCGGCGCCCGCCGGAACGCCTGGACGGCCGTCCTCGAAGACCGCCGCAGGGCCAAGGACCGGGTCGAAACCGAGCACGTACTCGAGGCCGCGGCGACCCGGACCGAGAAGGCCACGTAAACTTCGCTGCATGGCGAGGAAGTCAAACGCAGAGACTGCTGCGAACCCCGGGCGACTGAAGCAGATCGCCCTGACGTACAAGATGACGCGCAAGGCCGACCCGAAGGTCGGTCTGATCGTCGCGGGCGTGGGAATCGTCACCTTTGGTGTGTTCCTTGCGATCGGCTTCCTGATCGGCCACCCGGTCTACCTGGGCATCCTGGGCTTCCTGGTGGCGTTCCTGGCGATGGCGATCATCTTCGGACGGCGGGCCGAGACGGCCGCCTTCGGGCAGATGGAGGGACAGCCGGGCGCGGCCGCGGCCGTACTGGACAACGTGGGCAGGGGCTGGACCACCACCCCCGCCGTCGCGATGAGCAAGCAGCAGGACATCGTCCACCGTGCCGTGGGCAAGGCCGGCGTGGTCCTGATCGGCGAGGGCAACCCGAACCGGGTGAAGCCGATGCTCGCGAACGAGAAGAAGAAGCTGGCCCGGATCATGCCCGACATCCCGGTCCACGACTTCATCGTGGGCAAGGGCGAGGGCGAGGTGCCGCTCAAGAAGGTCCGTACGACCCTGATGAAGCTGCCCCGCGTACTTTCCGGGCCCCAGATCACCCAGGTCAACGACAAGCTGCGGGCCATGGGCGACTTGCTGAGCAACATGCCGATCCCGAAGGGCCCGATGCCCAAGGGGATGCGCATGCCGCGCGGCGGAAAGATGCGCTGATCCGCTTTTCGTATACGACACAGAGGGGCGGCCCGCCGGGGGGGGGGGGGGGGGGGGCCCGCGAATGTTTGGAGCCGGTCACCAACGGCGTATAAATAGGTGGACAGGCCGCGGGGCCAGCGCGGCGCCCCACGCGCCCGCCGGAGCCGAGCAA